>JACPAN010000009.1 GCA_016180815.1 Elusimicrobiota bacterium | reverse complement strand
GGGATCAAAATTTTCGATGGCGGCGACCACGGATTGATTGCCCGCGTGATCGCGCATCAGCTCCAGCTCGAATTCCTTCCAATGGCCCAGGTATTCCTCCATCAAAACGCGGCGCACCGGCGAAAGCTCCAAGGCGCGCTCGATTTCCATCGCCAAATCATCCTTGGAGAAAACAATAGAGGAGCCCAAGCCGCCCAACGTAAAGGACGGCCTCAGCACCAAAGGAAACCCGATGCTTGACGTCGCGGCTTCCGCGCCCTTGGTCACATCATCGATGTAAACGCTTTTCGCGGTTTTAAGGCCCACCTGAGCCATGGCGTCTTTAAAGAGCTGCCGGTCTTCGGCTTTTTTAATGGCTTGGGCGGATGCGCCGATCAACTCCACGCCGTATTTGGATAAAACGCCCTCGGACTCAAGCGCGCAAGCCAGGTTCAAAGCGGTTTGACCGCCCAGGGTAGCCAGCATCACCTGAGGCCGTTCGCGCTCGATCACTTTCTCCACAAAAGCGACGGTCAACGGCTCGATATAGGTCCGGTCGGCCAATTCCGGATCGGTCATGATCGTGGCCGGATTGGAATTAACCAACACCACTTCATAGCCGAGTTTCTTCAACGCCTTGATGGCCTGGGTGCCCGAATAGTCGAATTCGCAGGCCTGACCCACGACGATGGGGCCCGAGCCCACGATTAAAATTTTTTTAATGTCTCTGCGCGGCGGCATAATTAAAGTCTCATATTCCGAATAAAATAACGATTAAACCCACGGCTAAAATCGTGGCGCCGGCAATGGTATGGGAATGGCGGGCCAAGCGCTCTTCGTAGCGGGTCCAGGCAAAACGCAACCCCTCGAACGCGGCCAGGGACTGAGTGATGACCATGGCGATCGTGATCAGAGAGAAAATACCGATGACGCCGGCCAGCAGCGCCGGGCCTTTGGACCATGCGAGAAAAATAAGAGGGATCATCGGTTCGCATGGACCAAACACCATGACCGCGAAAAGAATCCAAAAGCGCGTGATGAAAACCGTTTTAGCCGCTCCACCGATATTATCCACGCCTAAATGTTGATGCTCATGGCCATGACGCGCGTGATGAATGCCCCAAGCCATGTACGCCGCGCCGAAGCCGATCAACAGCAAAACGGAAATATTGCCTCGGCTGGCTTCCAAACCTTGAATGCGGGTCAGCTCTTGGCCCAGCATCAACCCGAGCAAACCGATGACTAGCGAGGTGCTCACATGACCTAAGCCCGCTAAAAACGTCACGCCCACGAGCTTGTTCCTCGACCAGCGGTTAGCTCTGGCCAAGGCCACAAAGGGTAGCCAATGATCCGGGGCCAAGGCATGAAGAAAAGCCACCCAGGCCGACGTGGATAAAAGCAGGGCTTCAGCGCCCACTTGCGGCCTCCGCCATTTGCTTGAATTGCCCGAACACGCCGCGCGCTTCCCAGGGGCCGGGAGCGGATTCCGGATGAAATTGCACGGAAATAAACCCCCGATCCTCGCAGGCCAAGCCCTCGACGGTGCGATCGTTAAGGCTTAGATGTGTGACCTTGACGTCGTTAGGCAAGCTTTGGCTGTCCACGGTAAACCCATGATTATGGGAACTGATCCAAACGCGGCCGGTGGAAGCATCCCGGACCGGATGATTGACGCCGTGATGCCCGAATTTCATTTTGTAGGTTCTTCCCCCGCAGGCCAAGCCCAGCAATTGATGCCCCAAGCAAATGCCCAGCACCGGCGGATGGCGAGGCTCATCGATGATTCGGCGGATTTCCCCGATCGCATGGCCGAGCGCGGCCGGATCGCCCGGGCCGTTGGATAAGACGATGCCCTGCGGCTTGGCGTCCAAAATTTCCCGGGCCGTGCTTTGATATGGAAAAACGAGCGCGTCGAATCCGCGCGCTTCAAGAGAACGCAAAATACTCCATTTAACCCCAAAGTCCCAAACTGCGGCGCGGGGACGGCCTGAAGCATGGCCATCAAACGGTTTTAACGCATTGTCGTTCCACAGCGAGGCTTGGCCGACGGAAACCTCCTGAGCCAACCCCAAACCCTCCATGGCCGGATGCGCTTTAATGGCGGCCACCGCACGTTCGATGGCCCTGGATAATCCCGTCTTGGGCGCGCGGATAATCGCGCCCCTAAGCGCTCCCGAAGACCTGATTGTCAACGTCAACGCCCTGGTGTCCACGCCGGACAAACCCGCGATTTTATTTTGCTTTAAATAATCGTTCAGTGAAATTTTTGCGCGCCAATTGGACGGGAATTCGGACAATTCCCCAACCACAAAGCCGGCTAAATGCGGGCGCGAGGATTCCGCATCCTCCAAGGTAATGCCGTAATTGCCCTGATGCGGGGAGGTCATAACCACGATTTGCCCGCGATAAGACGGATCAGTCAGCACCTCTTCGTACCCGCACATGGCCGTGTTGAACACGACCTCTCCGGCGGCAACACCTGCGCCCGGGGCTCCGAAGAGAGTCCCTTGAAAAACGCCGGCGTCTTCCAAAACCAAAAGACCGGCCGTTGTTGTCATGTCACCCAAGATTTCAAAAACTTGCGGTCAAGAATAATCTGGTTTTTAGGGCTGCGGCCCAAAGAAATCATGGCCGCGTCCACCCCGATAAATTCGATCACGGCATCGAGGAAACGCTTGGCCGGCCGGGATAGCTGGTTATAGCGCGACACGGACGCCAAATCATCATGAAAGCCGGGCATTTCTCGGTAAACGGGATGGGCTTTTTCAAGAATCCCGTTGCCGTCGGGCATTTCCTTAAACACCTTGCCCTGCCAGCGATACCCGACGCAAATTTTAAGCGGAGTAAAACCCGTCAAGGTGTCGAGCTTGGTGAGCGCCAAACGGTCCACGCCGTTGATGCGGCAAGCTTTTTTGAGCATCGGCAAATCCAAATACCCGATTCTGCGCGGGCGGCCGGTGGTGGCCCCATATTCCTGTCCGGTTTCCCTTATTTGCCCGGCCAGCTCTGTTTTGATTTCCGTGGGAAACGGCCCTTCGCCCACGCGCGTGGTGAACAACTTGGCCACGCCCAGCACAGCGTCCACGGACTTAGGCCCCAAGCCCACCCCGCAAGGAGCGAAACTCGCGATGGGGTTGGAGCTCGTGACATAGGGATAAGTGCCGAAATCAACGTCCAAAAACGTGCCTTGCGCGGATTCCAGAATTATTTTTTTCCCTTTTTGAAGCAAATGATACAGCCCCAAAGAAACATCCCTCACCAAAGGCTTTAAAAACGCGACGATTTCCTGGTGTTCGCTGAAAATCTGATTCTCAAGGCTGCGGATTTCAGCAGGCCGGGCAAAAGGCGCCAGTTTGACGCGGATATTTTGGCGCACGATTTCGCGCATGCGTTCCGCGTCCAAATAATCGCCCAGACGCAAGCCTACGCGCGCGATTTTATCCGCGTACGCCGGGCCGATGCCCCGCTGCGTTGTTCCCAAGCGCGAGCCTTCGCCCAAATATTTTTCAAAAACAAGATGATAGGGAAGAATCGCGTGGCAAAGCGGGCTGATCCAAAGCCGGCCGCGCACCTTAATGCCGCGTTTCTCCAACACGGTCACTTCCTCCCGAAGAGCTTTGGGATCGACGACAACGCCGTTGCCGATAAAACACTCGACCTTGGGATAAACGATGCCCGATGGAATCAGGTGGAGGGCCAAAATATCGCCTTCGCCAAGCACCAAGGTATGGCCCGCGTTATTGCCGCCTTGATAGCGCGCCACAGCATGGGCTTGCCGGGCAAAAGTGTGAACAATGCGGCCCTTGCCCTCATCGCCCCACTGAAGACCAACCGCAACTAATGCCGGCACGATGGGATTCTAGCTTTTCGCAATCCCTTGACGCCGGATTTTGTATACAGCGAAAATATGAAAATTGCGGCCTGGATCGCGCTGCTGTGGGCGATATTCGTGACGCTCGTTTATTTGATCCTTGAGCCGTCCATTGATTTTTCCGTAATCATCGGCCTAATGCCGGAACCCTTGACGCCGACTCTTGAGGCGCTCCTGCATCATGCCCGCTCCCTGGCGATATGGATAGGGGCGTTTTTAGGATCGCTGACCCTTGGTTGTCGCGTCATCATGCGCCTCAAGGTCGGCGCGGGTTTAAGCCGGCTGTGCCTGGGATCGGCCGTCGGTCTGACGCTCACCGCCAATGCGATTTTTCTCCTGGGCGTATTCGGCCTCTATCGCCCCATGTTCTTCTGGTCGCTGTTGATTTTTTTACTTCTTCTATTCGTTATCGATTGGCCCGTCCGCTTAGAGCCGCTTTTTGGCGATGCCGCTTCGGAAATAAGAACAATCGTTTCAGCCGCTCCGCTTTGGCTCTCAGGCACCGTGGGGCTGGCTATGCTGATCGCATTCATCATGGCCTTTGTTCCGGAAACTTCCTATGACTCATGGCTCTATCATTTGGGCGTGCCGCGTTGGTACTTGCATGAAGGCGGCATCAACGACATGACGCTGATGCACGCCAAATTTCCTCCATTGATGTCCCTGCTCTACACCTGGGGCTTAGGACTCTCCGGTGAAACAGCGGCCAAACTGTTTCATTGGGTATTCGGTGTTCTCCTGGCTTTATGCGCCATGGCTTGGGGCAAAGAAGAGGGCGAGCCTCAAGGCGGCCTCATGGGAGCCGCGGCGTTCTTGCTCATGCCCATGTCCATGTTCAACTGGTGGACGGCTGGGGCGGATATCGCCCTATCGGCTTTGACGCTGATTGCCTGTTGGTGTTGGGTTAGTCATTTCCAGCAAGGTAACAGACATCGGCTGATTCTGGCCGGCTTCTTCGCCGGAGCCGCCTGCGCGACAAAATACACAGGCGTTCTCACTGCTGCCGTCTTAATAATAATGCATTCAATCCATGTCGTTGCTCAAAACCGGCGATGGAAGCAGGCCATTAGCGATGCCATGGTTTTGGGCTCGATCGTTTTGCTCGTCAGCCTCCCCTGGCTCCTAAAAAACTGGGTTCACGCAGGGAATCCTGTTTACCCCTTTCTCGGATCATGGCTGGGCGGGGAAGGTTACGAGGCTCAGCGCGTTGCCCGTTTTTGGGCGGAAAATAAAGGATGGACTCCCCGCAATTTACTTGAAATTTTGGTTTTGCCCTGGCATCTGACGTTCAACAACAGCGCCGGTCTTTCTTTCCTCGGCCCCATGCCTCTGGCCTTGATTCCCGGCGCCCTCTTTGTCATTTTCACCGGCCGCTTATCTAAATCAATGAGATGGACCGCGTCAACGGCGCTCACCGGACTTGTCGTGATGCTGCTATTTAACCGCCTCACAAGATACTCTCTGCCGTTTCTCGCTCCTCTGTTGTTGACGGCCGGGTGCGCCTGGTCCGCTCTTTGGCGCACAAAAAACCGGGCGTTCCAAACGATTCTCAGCGCCGGGCTCATGGCCATGATCACCATCAATATCATCATCGGCGCCGGCGTAATCCGTAAAAACTATCAACCCTGGCGCGTTCTATCGGGCCATGAATCCAGGCAGGACTATCAATCCTATAGCCGCCCCGGTCTTTTGCCCTTTCCGGCCACGGCCATGTACGCTTTCGCCAAAACCGTTATGCCTCAGGACGGCCGTCTGCTGATTTTAGGCGATGAAAAAACATCAACCTGTTTTGTTCCTTATCGCGTGGCCGGGGCGTTTGACATTCCCCTGCCTGTTCGCTGGAGCGATTCTTCCGGCGATGGAGAAGTCTTATACCGGCGCGTAAGCCAGGAAGGCGTCACGCATATACTCGTTAATATGGCCGAGGCCAAACGCCTGGCCGGTTATGGAATTTTTGATTGGCCGGGTTACGCCCGGGCGGCTTTCGATGAATTTTGGAACGCTCATGTCCGGCTCATCAAAGCTACGCCTATCCCTGAAAATTTTTTCTCCGGACATGCCCTGCTGTTGCTTTATGAAGTGCTCAATCAGAAAGAAGCCGCCTCAAAACCCGTTCCCCAAAACCCCCTTCTAAAATTTTTCAGGAACAACGAACGCTAAAACCGCTCCGCCAAAAAAAATCTATGCGCATCCCCTCATTCCTCGGAGCGAGGGGGACGGTTTTTAATTTCCCACGACGCTCCCTCCTTCGAGCAGATTCTTCAATTCACGACGCCAATCACGGTCCCCGTATTCCCCCTCGTCCAACACCTGAAACCGAAATTGATTGTCTTGAAAATCCTTGGCCAATTTCTGCCAGGGCACTTTATGGCCCACTTTGTTGAAGTAGGCGGCGATATTCTTTTTATATTTGGTATCCGCATTGTCCGCTAGGTGCCGGCCTTTGCTTTCCAAAACCAGTACCGAGGCGACGGGCTTTCTGCTTTTGCCCTGCTGAATAATGAAATCCGGGTATATTCTGTTTTGCCTGTAGCCCTGAATCGAGAATTTATCCGTTCCTACTAGATTCCGATACCACCAGAGAACCTGCGGCTGCTTATCCAAGAATTTCAAACCGGCATTCCTTGCACTCCAGATAAAACTGAAGGCGCTTCTTATCAAACAGCTCCTCAAACGCCTTCTGCGTTTGCAAATCGGTTTCTCTCTGGATAAATCCAACCGCCCTTTCTTTAATAGCGAATTTCACTAACCCCAACCGCCCTTTCAAATCTTTGTTAACCGCGCACAGCCGTTCATAGATTCTTTCCGCAATCTCCCCAATTTCCCTCTGCCCAAAATATTCAAAAGGCAAATTGGCCGTCATCCATGCCAAAACTTTTTCATCCGTTTCTAAAATCAAGGACTCCTTTTCTTCCAATCTTTCCAACTCGTCTTGACCCAAGGTCATCCGGTAGAAGGATTCTCTGGCAGCGGCTAAATCATCCGCAATATCCCAGTCTACGCCGGCATAGTTGAACTTTGAAACGTCTACCTGACTGATTAGGTGCCTGAAATAATCCAAGGGCTTATATTGATCGCCTTCTTTAACACAGAATCGAGGCAAATAAACCTTGCCCTCGAATTTTTTATAGAGAGGACGATATTCTTCTCGGATACGCGTTTCCCGAATCTGCGGTTTGCCACCCTCCTCGCTTCTATCCACGACGCTGGCTAAGTCACCTTCATAGCCCTCGTCTTCCAAAGCTTTTTTAACCTGCAAGGCAATGTCCGCGGCTCTGCGCCTTAAACAAAAAACATAACTTTCATTAAGTTCTGGATGCGGTGTCCTTTTTGCGTAGGGTTGTCGCAGGACCCGCCCGACAATCTGAGTCATGCTTAACTGGCTTCCCGTATTGTTGAGCGAAACCAGAATGTAAGCGAATGGGCAGTCCCACCCCTCTTTGAGCGCGGCCTTAGTGATAATCCATTCCACGGGACATTCCTCATCCAACAATTCAATACCTTCAATGTCATCCTTCTCTGAAGTTTTAATTTTTATGGCGGCCTCTGGAATTCCCAGCTTCTGGATAAGATGATCTTTGATTTGCTCGGAATGCAAAAATCCCTTACCTTCCTGCTCTTTTCCCGTGCGCTCCACCTGGACTAAAACCATAGGGCGAATGTATTGGCCTGTTTCCTGAAAATATTTTTGGGCAATCCTGGCCAATTCCTCCCGCTTATCACGCGCTTGTCCCAAGCAAGCTTCCCAAGAATTCTGATTGGAGTTTGAAATATTCATGGGAAGCTTGATCATCTCTTCGTCTAAAAGCTCTTTGCCCGAAACTCGAACCAAAACATTGGTTTCTTTAGGCGGGGTGGCCGAAAGCTCAACGACAATAGAGGCATTAAAACCCTCGATGGTTTTTCTGGCCAAATCGCTTGTGGCCTTATGCCCCTCATCTAAAATCACAGGAGGTTCGCAGAGGCGCACCAAATTGCCGAGTGAAGTTTTAACCAATTCATCCGAGAGCATGTCCAGGTTGGTAATTTTTTCTTTAAGTTTCTCATGCGCCTCCGCTTCGTCCTCCGGCGGAAAGTGTTGGACGATATTCCCGCCTGAATCTCTAAAAAATTTAAGCTGCTCCCGGCTTTCCCTGTTTGTGCTGGCCAATTGCAAAAGGAAGATGTTAAGGTTGCTTTGTAGTTGGGAAGGCGTTAAGCGATGAACATCCGTTTTCTCCCAAATCTCGATTCGGCGGGAGAGCCAA
Source organism: Elusimicrobiota bacterium (assembly GCA_016180815.1). NCBI lineage: Bacteria > Pseudomonadati > Elusimicrobiota > Elusimicrobiota bacterium. The sequence continues at coordinate 97,407 of JACPAN010000009.1, read as the reverse complement.
ATTTCCAAAGATTGCCGGTAAAAATGCGAACGGTCTTTGAGCGCCTTGAGCGTATCTTTATAAATCTGATCGCTGGGCGTTACCCAGAGGACCAAGCCGCAGCCATTGCGACTTTTGAGAATGGTTTGATAAGCCAACCCCAAAATTTGGGTGGCTAAAAGAGTTTTACCTCCGCCAGTAGGCACTTTAATGCAGAAAGTAGGCAAATCCTTGCCAAGGCCGTTTTCACGTTGATGATAAAGCCAGGAAAACTTTAACTCTTTGCAGGCGTCATAGGCGGCGTGTTTATTACCCTTGGCCTGCTCTTGAGCCAGCGTCTCCAGAAAAGTCTTTATTTCCCGGATAACTCGCTCTTGGTACTTTTTAAGCTCCATTCCACCGCCGCTCTTTTATAGGAGTGTAATCCCATTTTTTAAGATACTCCGCAAAATATCCAATATGATCAAGGCCTATAGCTTCTGTAACGCTGACCCAATGCTCCGTGGGCCACAGCTGACGAGCCGCATCCGCATATATATCTTCAGCATCTTTTATTAGGCGCAACATATTGTCAGAACTGACGCGTGTCTTCCAACTAGATACGTCTCGGTGCGCTAAATATTTATTTCGGAGAATACCCAAGACTTTGTTATGTGCGCGTATGGTTTTTAGATGGGTACCAAAATTTACCAATTGAGCACGAGGCACACACTCCACTAACTTTTTTAATGATGCAGTGCCATCACGATTATCAAGATCATAAACACGGGAGAGGGCCAAAGCAGCGTCGCAAAAAAAAGCTAAAGGCAGAATAGCCCCGACTACGGAATAGACTCTCAAAAACTTAATATCCCCATTTTTGACATTGTCCCACATCATGCGGCTGGCATTAGCGCGGATTAAATCATCCCAAACAGCCGTTCTTATTTTTTTGGCTTTAACCATATCCACCACACTCGCAATAACCACCGTCATTTTAATTGCATCGGCACCGTCATGACCCGGACATTGCGGCCAGCTTTGCGCTCATATTCGGCCAAATCGCTTCTGTGCGCCCAGAGCTTTTCGCAGTAAACCACCAAATTTTTATTTTTATCCTTCAGGCTGCCCAGCCAATCCATATCCAACGCCCGTCCCTTGCTCCCGTTGGGCGAATAAAGCAGGTAATAGCTCACGCCCCCGCGCTCGCCAATTTTGCCGGTCTTTTCGTCTAAAGCTTTGCGATCAAACTCCTGGCTGGTTTCGGTATAAAAAACGTATTTGGCGAGATCCTCGTAGGAGGGTAGTTCTTTACCGAAATTGTGGTATTCCCCAAAAAGCGGTTTGCCTACGTGGGCATAAGTGAAGGAGCCGCCCAGTCCCTCAACCTTTTCTTTTTTTCCAACCGCAGTCGTGTAGCTGTAGCCGTGAATTACACGCCGAACCCGCTCGGCTGTGATTTTCTCACAGATGTTAAATTTTTCCTTCTCATTTTCCTTGGTATCGTACGCCTGCTGCACCAAAATAAATTTTCGATTCCCACCGTCTTCTTTATTTAATTCCAAAACTGCTTGAGCAGCGGTGCCGGAACCGGCGCACGAATCCAAAACAATGTCCTGTTTGGGGGAGGCAATGCTCCTGATTAATTCCTTCGCTACTTCTATTGGTTTTGGATTATCAAAAGAAATTCCCATTGCTTCCAGCAAATCATCGTCACTGCCTCCGAAGTACAATAAAGATGGGACGTTTTCCGTCGTGTTATTTTTGAGTAAATATTTACGTCTTGGCTGCGTTGATTCGTCCGAACCAAAAAGAATTTCTCCATTTTCCAATAACTTATTCATAGTGACCGGAGGACTGCGCCAGCCTCGCCTGGGAACGGGGCATGGTTTCTTAGTTCGGGGATGTATCAGGGGCCTAAAATATTCTGCGGGCGCTTCTTTTTTGTTCGGCCAAGCCATAGACACGGACTGATACACATCTCCATCACCATCAATTTGGTCATAAGCCATTTCTCCACCAGAAAACTCTTGTTTTTTTAGCCAAGCGGTAAATTCTTCATTTATGTCCTCCAATGTTTTTGTTTTTGAATACTTTTGAACTAATTCTGACGGAAATTTATATTTTCTATTTAGTTCCTGGAGATCGCAAGGAAGCCCTTTTTTTCCTATTTGCCCAAATAATTCTTTCGCTTTGTTTAAGATAGCTTTGGCATTCCTTTTACTGCGCGATAACGCAGGCGAAGCAAAAAATGCCTCTTTATTTTTTGCGACCACCAGAATAGACTCATGCTGGGAGGCAACGCCTTGAGCATCACCTTTAGGGTTACGTTTATCCCAAATAATTGTGCCTAAAAAATTTTCTTCTCCAAAAATCTCATCTAAAAGTTTTTCTAAATTAGCTATTTCATTCTCGTCAATATGAATGACAATGGCACCCGCATCGCTCAACAGCTCTTTGAGAAGCTGAAGGCGCGGATACATCATGCAGCACCATTTATCATGACGCGTGGCGTCCTCGCCCTCCTTGCCCACGGTTTGCCCGATCCACTCCTTAAACTGCGGCTGGGTTAGATTGTCATTGTAAACCCAACCCTCATCGCCCGTGTTATACGGTGGATCAATATAAATGCATTTTATTTTTCCGGCGTGAGTGGGCAAGAGTGCCTTCAAGGCCAGCAGGTTGTCGCCCTCGATGATGAGATTGCCCTCCAAATTCGGCTTTTCGCCCTTGTCCAACACCGAAAGCTTGACGCTAAAATCCAACGTATGATGCGCCACCGTATGGTGGTACGTTTCCACCGCCGTTTTTCCTTTGAATTGTATTACCGGCACAAATTCCTTCCTCCTAATTAACCACGGTTGCCGCTATTCTATTCTTTAACTTTTCCTTCAAATCTTGGGAAGAATCCCAAAAAATAAAACTGTAATGGTTTACGTCAAAATGCAAATTGTCCTTTTCATCGCTTTGGCAACACCTAATAACCTGCCTGCCTAAACCCTCTGCAAATCCAGCTTCAAAATAGACGCCGCCCCTTTGGCCCGTAAAGTCTGCCACCATAAAACGGCATTGACGGATTCCAGCTATAATTTCATCGTCGATCCTATTGTTATGTTCTTTACGGTCAATCCTTAGCGGCTCAAATTTTAATTCTTTGATCGCCGGATGAATTCCATCTTTGTAATTTTTATCCAATGATGGATCAAAGGACATCGCCACGAAACAGGTGCGGCTTGCTATATTGCCAGCTTTAATTTTTTCATACTTCTCCCACCCTTCTGGTGTTAGCCAATGCTCTCCTTTGAGGCTTGCAACAATGAAACGCCGATCAGTTAGGGCTTGGTGATAATAGGCCCACTCCTTAATATTCATTGCCCCACACAGAGGATAAATGGATTCACCATTTTCAATTTTGAATACAAACCCAGGATGATTCGACCGCTTGGCATATTCCGCGAGGAGAAGTTCAATTTTCTCTTGAACGCCCAATTGGGGTACCGACCCCGCAATGTCTTCATAATTCCTGCTATCAATTGTTAGCGGATTTTTGTTGTCCGATGCCCTTCGTGTTGCTAATCGAAGTTTAGCCATTGTTTCTTGGGGCCAGTTGGGCGCACAATCCATCGCGATTCGTGTAATTTGGTAACGACCGCAAGTAGGGCAATCAAAAATATAGCCACTGCCCCCATTGGGCAGAGAATGCGCGTCCACTTCTTTGTTGCATAAAGGACAAGGCTTGCTCATGCTCAGTATGCCCTAATAACTTTTATGACTCTACCCAAAATTTGAAAATCTTTATTAGCGATAGGCTGATATTTTGGATTTTCTGGTTTTAAGAAATAGCCATTTTTTGATTTTTTGAGGCGCTTTAGCGTGGCTTCGTCTTCCAGCAGAGCGGCGACGATCTCGCCATCTTGCGCCGTTGCTTGTTTTCGTAAAACAACGATATCGCCGTCCAAAATACCTGCTCCTGTCATGGAATCCCCCTTAACCCGTAAGGCAAAAAGGTTGTTGACGTTGCCGGAGTATTCCGAAGCCGGCAAATAGCCCTGAATATCCTCGAAAGCCAGCGTGGGCCCACCAGCGGCAATGCGGCCGGCAATAGGAATGCCTTTAGCCTTTTGGGATGGAATTAGGGATCGCGCCGCCCCTGGCTGGTGATCCAGATAACCTTTCTCCTTAAGTTTTTTTAGGTGCCACTGGACAGTAGCGACGGAAAGTTTAAGTTCAGCGGCAATTTCTCTCAGAGTGGGCGAATAGCCTCTTCCCTCAATACAGCGGCTAATGAATTTTAGAACGGTTTGCTGTTTTTGAGTCAACATCGGCTTATCGTACAAACGTACTAAGTATGAGTCAAGAAAATTTCTTCGCTTAACTTCTCACAGGAAAGGCGGCCGGATATCTACCAGTTTAAAATTCTTTTAAACAAAGAGGGTTTGGCGACTTTGCGGCGTATGGCTAAAACGCGCAAGTCGGACGGAAAAGTGCCCTCCCCGACCACGGCGTAGCCGAAGCGCACGCGGATGCCGATTAAATCGCCTTCCTGCCAAACGGACTCGATGGGGGCTTCGATGGGCGCAAGCCCGTGCTCAGAATAACCGCCGAAAATCTCGGCCAGGTACAACCCGCTTTCCCGGGTTTCCAGCACATACACCTGGACCACATCGCCGGCGCGAAGCTCGCCCGCGGACACGATCACGGGCCGCGCGCTGCCTAAAACCATCGGTGGGCGCGGCGGAAGGGCCGACAGCAAAGCGATGCGCAGATTCAAAAAAATTTCGCCCTCCCTCAATCGTTCCGCGGCCTCAATGCGCGACCAAAGGATGCGCGTCGAATCAACGGCCGGCATCGGGCCCTGCCGGTACTCGCTTAAGGAAAGAATCGCGGTCTCGTGAACGAATTTAGGCGGGATGCGCCAGCAATGGGAAGCCGCGACCAACCCTTCCAGCCAAATGACCAGAGCGTCCTGGCGACCGGCCAGCAGCGATTCCTTAAGAGTATTCAACCTCATGGCTTCGGCCGTGATTTTATCCTCCCATTCCTTTTCCACGGCCTGACTGACGGCGACGTAGCACCATTCGGAAAGCCGCGCCCGGTAAATGGCCTTTTCAAAATCATACCAGTCGAGGCCTAAATCGGTTTCATAAAGGTGCGGGTTTCCGCTGAACACAAAGCGCAGCCTGAACGTCGGGCCGGAGCTCACGTTGGGAACATGGGCCATCAAGAGCATCAATCCGTACATTTGAGGGTGCTGGCAAAGAAATTTGGCTTTAACCACGAACACGTCTTTCATGCGTCCGTGAAGGATTTTTAAGGCTTGTTCCATATCGAAACCAGCCAAACCCAGCGCCAGCTCCGCCTCCTGATGCGGAGCTCCGGTCTCCTCAATCAATAATTCGATTTTGTCTCTCATCGTTATTCAGCTCTACGCGCGCGGATGCGTTTTTTTATACACCTGCTCCAAGTTGGCGGTCGTCAAGGCCGTGTACACCTGGGTGGCTTCCAACGATTTGTGCCCCAACATCTCCTGCAAACTTCTTAAATCCAAACCCGCCACCAATAAATGCGTCGCGAAAGAATGCCGCAATTGATGCGGCGTGACGCGCCGGCCGAGCGCAGCGTAACCCAAGCGGCGGATGCGCTCCTCAAAAAGAACACGCGTCAACGGCGTTCCTTGAGCATTAGAGAAAAGATAAGGGCTCGTTGACAAATTTTTCGAGGGAGACGGTATTTTTTCTTTTTCACGGCGGTAAGCGTCCAACGCCTCCAACGCGTTTTCGCCGATCGGCACCAAGCGTTCTTTGCCGCCCTTGCCTAGAATGCGCAAGGTTCCGGCCTCTGTGTTGACGCTGAATGAAGAGAGCGCGGCCAGTTCGCTGATCCTTAAGCCCGATGAATAAAGGATTTCAAGGGCGGCCCAATCCCTAATAGCGGCCAGCCGCGAACGGCGTCCTTTGGCTTTGGCGATCGACCGGCGGGCGAACTCGATGAGTTTTTCCGCCTCTTCGCGCGACAAGGCTTTGGGCAGAAAATGGGTTCTCTTGATATTCCTGCCGAAGGCCAGCAGGCCCGAAGGGACCGAAGCCTCCGCGCCCTCGACGGACGCCGAAAAGCGCAGCCATCCCCTCAACGAGGAGACGCGGCGCGCCAGCGTAGCCGCGGCTTTCACGCGCTCCTCTTCTTTGACCCAAGCCAAGTAGCCGCGCAACAGAATCCGGGTGATTTGGCGCGGGGCATTGACGCCGCGGCCCGCGGCATAGCGGGCGAAATCCGTCAAATCGCTTCGGTAGGCTTCCTGAGTATTCGCCGCCAACCGGCGGCGGGTTCTTAAAAATTGAAGGTAATCGTGGATGGAGCGCTCAAGCGCGGTCACAACGAAGGCCGCGTATTACTTTGTCTTTTCAACTTTTTCACCCTGGCCGCCCTCTTCCTTGGGGAGCGATTTGGTGAACCGGCACTTGGGAAATTTCGAACAGGCTAAAAACGGCCCGCGGGGGCCCCAGCGCTTCAAGAGCTGATTTTGGCAGCGATCGCATTTAAAATCGGTGGGTTCAGCCGGAGGCCTGATGATTTTATTGCCCTGCTTGTCGAGGGAAAAGGAGGTCTTGCACTTGGGGTAATCCTGGCACGCCAGGTAAAACCGTCCGCGAAAACCGCGTTTCTTAAGCATGGGCTTGGCGCATTTGGGGCATTTTTCCTCGGTTGCCTCGGGGACGATGGGCACGCCCTGGGCGTCCAACGCCAATTTGCCGGTGCATGTCTTGGGGTTATTTTCGCAGGCCAGATATTGGCCGAAACGGCTCTCCTTGATCAGCATGCGGCTGCCGCACAAAGCGCATTTTTTGCCCGAATCCTTGGGCTCGATTTTAACCCGCTCCATTTTAGCCTCGGCTTTGGACAGGTCTTTGGCGAAGGGCGTGTAGAACGCCTTGACCACATCGCGCCAAACGCGCTTGCCCTCGGCCACATGGTCAAGGTCCCCCTCCATCTGGGCGGTAAACGACAAATCCACGACTTCCGGAAAATGTTTCTTCAGCAGCTCGCTGACCAACGCCCCTGTCTCCGTCGGATAGAACCGCCGCTCCTGCAAATAAACGTAACGGCGCTCAAGGATGGTCCCAATAATCGGCGCGTACGTCGATGGACGTCCGATGCCGTGTTCTTCCAAAGCCCGGATCAAGCTCGCTTCGTTGTAGCGCGGCGGCGGCGATGTCTGATGCGCCTTGGCGTCGATGGCCTTGGGGTCCTTGGCCAAAGAAAGCGTTTCTTTTGCTTTGACCTCCGGCAGCAACGCCCCCTCTTCTTCGGACTCCATGGCGTCGCGGTAAAGTTTGAGGAACCCTTCGAACACCAAGCGGCGGCCGGTGGCGCGAAACAGGGCGGAGGGCCCGGATCCGGCGGCGCGAATATCGACGGTCATGACATGATAAAGGGCGTCGGTCATTTGGCTGGCCAAAAACCGCCGCCAAATCAAATCATAAAGCGCGGCTTGACCCTGATCAAGCTTATCGGTCAACGTCTCGGGCGTGCGTTCGACGGATGTCGGACGGATGGCCTCATGGGCTTCCTGGGCGCCCTTGACCTTGGTTTTGTAAATGGGCGCCGCCGCAGGCAAAAATTGAGCGCCGTAAAGCTTCTTGACATAAGCGCGGGCCTGGACCTGCGCCGCCTCGGCCACATGAACGGAATCCGTGCGCATATAGGTGATAAAGCCGTTCTCGTAAAGCCCTTGGGCCACCTGCATGGTCCGCTGAGCGGAAAAACTCAGGGCCTGGGAAGCGGCCTGGGTCATGGTGGAGGTAATAAAAGGAGGCGCCGCGGAGCGCCGGCGCTCCGCGCCCTCGGCCTTCTCCACTTCAAAGGGCCGCCCAGCCAACGATTCGACGGCGGATTTAGCCTGCTGGGCCGATTTGAACGACGTTTTTTGAATCCGGTAGGTCTGGGCGAACAATTGATGCGTTTCAACAACCCAAATATCGCGGTTTTCATATTCGATCAGCTCGGCCGAAAATGCTTGTCCGCCTTTTTCAAAAAGCGCGTGGATGGTCCAATAATCCTCGGCTCCGAACGCCTTGATTTCCAGCTCCCGCTCCGTGATCAAGCGCACGGCCACGGATTGCACGCGCCCGGCGGAAAGACCCCGGCGCACCTTCTTCCATAGCAAGGGGGAGAGCTTGTAGCCCACAAGCCGATCCAGCACGCGCCGGGCCTGTTGGGCCGAAATTAAATCCATGTCCAGGCTGCGCGGGGATTTCAACGCCTCATGGATCGCTTCTTTGGTGATTTCATGAAAAACCACGCGGGCGACTTTTGTTTTCGGTGGCTTTAAAATTTCCACCAAATGCCAGGCGATCGCTTCTCCTTCGCGGTCATAGTCGGTCGCCAGAATCACCCGGCTCACGTCCTTGGCCAACGATTTTAACGCGGCCAGCGACTTCGCCTTTTTCTCAATGATTTCATAGCGCGGCGTGAAATCCTTTTCATCGACGCCTAGTTCTTTTTGGGGCAAGTCGCGGACATGTCCCATGCAGCTTTTAACGACAAAATCCTTGCCCAAAAACGAACCGATTTTCTTTTCCTTCGTGGGCGACTCGACGATGAGCAAAGTCTTAGCCACGGGCCCTCCCGTCATCGACGGGCACATACCCGCCGGGGCCCGAACGCACCAAGCCCTTCATCTCCAACTCAAGCAAAGCAGGCATGGCTTCTTCGATGGCCAGGCCGGTCCCCGCCAATAAAACATCCAAACCGGTCCCATCCGGGCGCAATTGGCCGAGCAGCGCGGATGCCGCCGCCGTTAGCCTGGCGGCACGGGGAGCCTCCGAGGACGATTGCGCCGGCGATCTCAAGACCACGGCAGCCTCAAGCCCGGACGCTTCGTTAATCAAATTCTCGAAATCAGTCAATGGGACGGCTCCTTCCTTAATCAGCCGGTTGGGACCGCGGCTCATGCGCGAAAAAATGCTTCCAGGGACGGCGAACACATCCTTGCCCATCACCGCGGCCCAGCGCGCGGTAATCAAGGCTCCGGAATCCTCGTCGCCTTCGATCACCACCACAACCGAAGAGCACCCGGCAATCAGCCTGTTGCGGCGCGGAAAGTGCCCACGCTGGGGCCCGGTTCCCCAAGGGTATTCCGAGCAGACCAAGCCGCTTTGGGGGATATCCCGGTTCTGAAGCGCACGGTTGCTCTGCGGATAAAAAATATCCGGGCCCGTGCCCAAAAAAGCCGCGGTCACGCCGCCGCCGGCGATCGCAGCGCGATGAGCGGCGGCGTCAATGCCGTAGGCCAAGCCGCTGACGACAATAACGCCCCGGCGCGCCAGAAAATCCGCCAGCTTCTCAGCGACGGCCAAGCCGTAAGGCGTGGCTTGACGCGCACCCACCAAAGCCGCGGCCGGACGGTCGAACGGAAAATTGATGGTTCCGCGAACCCAGCACCCGAGCGGCCGGTCGCGCTCATCGATCCCGGGAAAAGCCGCCGTTAATTCGTCGCCGCATAAAAAACGCCAACCGCCGCGGATGGCCGCCTCATAAACTTTGTCCCACTCGCGGCGTTTGCGCTCGCCGGAAAAAAAATCGACCAAGGCGGCCGAATCAGCCCCGGCTAAACCCAAACCGGAAAAAGAAAGCGGACTCTTGGATAAAACCGCTTCGGCGCTACCGGACAATTCAATGATTCGCCGCGCGGCCCCGGCGGAAAGCCCGCTCTGATGAAGCCAAAATTGAGCCCTGCGCTCGTTCACGCTCTTGAGCAATTCCATCATCTTAAAGTGCGGACCACCCTGCCTTTAAAACATCCAGGCGGCGCCTGGCCACAGCGGTCTTGCGATGCTTCGGGAACTCCTCCAAAAAAAGCCCGTAGGCATCGATGGCTTCGTTGCGATGGCGCGCCTCGTCATGGGACCAAGCCCTGTAGTACAGGCACATCGAGCGTTCGGGAGCTTTTTTCATGTCTTCTTTGGAACAACGCTCAAAAAAAATCAAAGCCTTGTTCCAATCCGCAAAAAACGTCCAATAAATCCCGCTCTTTAAGCAAAGCGATGGGACCCAAGAATCGGCTTTATGACTCTCGATAAATTCAACGTAACGCGGCGAACAAAACCATTCATAGGCCTTGTCTCCCCCATAAATCACGACAAGGAAAATCAACGCCCATTTGAGCATTCAGCAATGCCTCACTGAGTTCCATCAACCAAGCCGCCCGCCAAGCGGACCACTCCGTCGCCGATGGAAACAGGCTCGTGCGCGAACAAAATGCGGCATTCGGAGCGATCATCATAAAGTTCTTTGCTCACGCGCAGTTTACCCATCACCTGCACGATCCAATACTTTTTTTTAGCCTTGGGGTCATAAGCCCGCTTTTGTTTGCGCACGATTTGAAGCTCATCGCCGGTAACCAAACCGTGCTTGGCGCCCAAATTGACGAAGACGTCGTCGCCCTGCGCGAACATGACCTGATTGACGTTGCGGCTGGCGATGATTTTGCCGTCGTAATCCTTAAATTCGGCGGCTTGCTGGACACTCGGTGCGGCAACAGCGGCAACCGGCGTCGCCGTGGGTTCCGGCGGCTTGGCGACAGCGACCTCAACTTCCGGCATTGTTTCTTGCGCGGGTTCGGCCGGCGCTTCTTTAGTGGCCACTTGAACCTCGGTTTTCGGCGGTTTTTTCGCCAATCCTCCCGGCAACAGAATCGACTGTTGAGGATAGATCAGGTCCGGATTTTTAATGAGATCGGTGTTGAGCTCATGGATTTTTTGCCAGGCAAAACCGCTGTCATAGAAAAGCTCCGCGATATCCCAAAGCGTATCGCCCTTGATGACGACATAACGCTCCGGGGGCTCTTGGGCGGCCCGCGCCGACTTGGGGGCGCCGAGGCAAACGGCCGCCACCGCCGCCGTCATTCCCGCGGCAACGCATCGCTCAATCGTTAATCGCTTCATATGTCCCTCCTCCAACTCTCCCGAAAACTATACCGCCGCGGCCAGAGCGCGCTCAAGGCATCTCATCTCAACGGCCAGGCTCAGATCCGAGGCCGAGATCATTTCGCGTCCGGCCAGATCCGCCAGGGTCCGGGCCACCTTTAATATCTTGTGGTAAGCCCGGGGTGACAAACGATGGTGCTCCATGACCCTCCGTAAGAAGTCTTCCTCAGATTTCGCCATTTTGCAATACGTTTTTATTTCCTGAAGGGTCATCTCGGAATTCAAGCGTCCGCTCAAACGCCGCTGTTGAGCGGCCCGGGCCGACCAAACCCGCTCGCGGATTAGGGCGGTGGCTTCGGCTTGCGGCGGCGCCGTGGCGGCCGCGACGCCTTTTCTGAATTCCTGCGCGGAAACCTGAACCTGAACGTCCATGCGATCCATAATAGGTCCGGAAAATTTTTGCCGGTAGCGCAGCACTTGCCCCGGCGGACAGCGGCACTCTTTTTCGCCGGAACCAAAATAACCGCAAGGGCAAGGGTTCGCGGCGCCGATCAACAGAAAGCGCGCCGGGTAACGAAATTTAGCCGCGGCGCGGGAAACGGTCACCTGCCCGTCTTCAAGCGGCTGGCGAAGGGCTTCGAGCACCGGACGGCTGAATTCCCCCATTTCGTCCAAAAACAAAACGCCGCGATGCGCCAAGGTAATTTCCCCCGGGACGGCCTGCGGCCCGCCGCCGATTAAAGCGATATCGGACGCCGTATGATGCGGGTTGCGAAACGGGCGCCTCCCAACGACCGCAAATGTTCCCGTATAAGCGCCGATCGAGTAAATACGCGTTAATTCGGACGATTCTTCGGGCGTCAACGGCGGCAACAGAGCTTGGGTGGCGCGCGCCAGCAGCGTTTTGCCCACGCCCGGCGGCCCGATCAATAAAGCATGATGGCCGCCGGCGGCCGCAACCTCAAGGGCCTTTTTAGCCAAGGCATTCCCTTGAATCTCGGCAAAATCCACGGCCGCGCCTTGCTGGGGCGCTTCCTCCTGGAGACGGCGCTGCCAATAATCATCCGCTAAACGATAGGGTTCTAATTCGCCTCGGCCGGCGGCCCAGTCCGACACTTCGTTCAAATTCCGGCACGGCAACACTTCGATTCCCTCCACCAAAGCCGCCTCTTCGCGATTAACCCAAGGACAAATCAAACCTTGAAACCCGCCGGAACGGGCCGCCGAAGCCATGGCCAACGTGCCGCGAACGCCCCGCAAGGCGCCGTCCAAACTCAATTCGCCGACGAATAAAAAACGGGAAAAAATATTCTCCCAGCGCTCGGCATTGACCGGTTCGGATTGCGCCAAAATGCCGCAGGCAATAGGCAGGTCGAGTTCGGTCCCTTCCTTTTTAAAGTGAGCCGGCGCCAAATTCACGGTGATCTTGGCCGAGGGAAATTCCAAGCCGCCATTTCGGATCGCGCTGGCCACGCGCTCGCGGGCTTCCCGCGTGGCCTGATCCGGCAAACCCACAATGATGAAAGCCGGCAGGCCGCGGCGGCGCAAATCAACCTCGACCGTGACCAAACGCGCTTCGATGCCGAAGGGGCAAGCGGAAAAAATTTTGGAAGTCGCCACGGCCGGATTATAAAAGGAAGGGGTCGACAAAGCAAATGACGCGTAAGAACGGCGGACGATCAAGCGTTGCGCGAACGCGAAATTCTCAGGAGGATGCCCGCCATCAGGCAGCTCATCAACAACGACGAGCCGCCGTAGGAAATGAAAGGAAGCGTGATGCCTTTCGTCGGCGCCAAGGCCGTGGTCACGGCCATGTGAATGCCGGCCTGAAAAACGAGCATCAACGTCAACCCCGCGGCCAGGGACCGGTCGAAGGCGCGTTCCGCGTTGATCGCGGCCTTGATGCCCCGGATGGCGATCAAGCTGAAAAGAATCACAACAGCCATGCTTCCGGCAAAGCCCAATTCTTCTCCGATCACGGGAAAAACGAAATCCGTATGCGGCTGGGGCAAGTAATGAAGTTTCAGATCGGAGTCGCCTAGGCCCTTACCGAACAAACCGCCGGAGCCTAAAGCCAGAAGCGCCTGGCTCGCCTGATAAGCCGCGCCGTGCTGCACGGCGATGTCATCGGCCTTCCAAAGAGAAAAAAAACTCAAAAACCGCTTGATCCGATAGGGGCTTTTGACGATCAGAGCGGCCATTGCGGGCAAGGCCATCAACGGATAAACGGCCAAATGCTTCCAAGAAATTCCGGCGATCAACAGCATGGAAAAAAATCCCAGCATCATCACGAAGGGATTGCCGAAATCGGGCTGAAGCGCGATGGGGACGATCAAAAGCCCGAACATCAAGGTCGGGTAAACGAGCGCCCAGCGCCATCGAGTCAGGCGCGAATGGTATCGGTCCAAATAACGCGCCAAGGCCACGACCAAAACCAATTTGGCCAATTCCGAAACCTGAAAGCCGATCGGCCCCAAATAAAGCCAGCGCCGCGCTCCGCTCAACGACTTGCCCATCATAAAAGTCGCGGCCAAGCCCGCCAGGGTCGCCAAATAAAGAATCAGCCAGGATTTGCGCCAGATTTCCGTCTTCATGCGGGAGGACAAATAGAGCAGGCCAAGCCCGACGAATAAAAAACTCATGTGCCGGCGAATATACACATAGGGGTCGCCGAAGCGATTGTTCGCCAAAATCGCGCTGGATGAAAAAACCATCACGCAGCCGAGCATGATCAGGATGCCGATCGCAAAGGCGAGGACCGGGTCGCCGGGGGGCAGGCGCCGCCTTTTCACCGGCCTGAACGCGGCCCAAGCAGGCGCGCGACAATCTCCCGAAACCGTTCGCCGCGATGCTCGAAATTCTTGAATTGATCGAAAGAAGCGCAGGCCGGCGACAATAAAACAATATCGCCCGTTCCGATCTGGGTCACGGCGTCGCGAACGGCGGCGGGCAAATCAGGATAGGCTTCGCCGGGCAGGGCCTTCAACTCCTCCACAATCTTTCCCCTGGCCTCACCGTAGGCGTAAATTTTTTTAATCGCCGGAGCAAAATCAGCGATGGGGGCGTAGGGGGAACCCTTGTCCTGGCCTCCGAGCAACAGATGAATTTTTCCGCGCCGCGCCGCGGCCAACGGGCCGATGGCGCGCAAGGCCACGACCGTTGAATCGATATTGGTCGCCTTGGAATCGTTGATGAATAAAATGCCGCCGATCTCCGTGACTTTTTCCAACCGATGAGGCGGCGGCGCATACATCGTCAGCGCTTGTTCGACGGCCGCCGGGCGGACGCCGCCGATCAAAGCGGACAAAATCGCCGCCATCTGATTTTCCAAATTGTGAACGCCGATTAAATTGGGGCAAGGGGCCGCCGAGCAGCGAATATTGACCTTCGAATGCCCGACGGCGAACTGAAGTTTCCCTCCGGACAACCAAGCGCCTTCCTCCAACGCTTGTTTTGAGCTAAACGACAGCCGGATGCCCGCGGGGCCGGGCGCAAGATTTCTGACGGCCGCATCATCGGCATTAACGATTTCCCAGCCGCCGGGTTTCACAAAACGAAAAATCTTCTCTTTGGCCGCCAGGTAAGCGGCCCAGTCGCCATGATGCTCCAAATGATCCGGGGTGATATTCATCACGAGGCCGGCGTCAAGCGCCAATTCCCGGGAGTCCTCCAATTGGTAGCTGGAAAGCTCAAGAACTAATACCGTGTCGGGATGAATCGAGCCCAGCGAACCGATCAACGGCGCGCCGATATTGCCGGCGACCAACGTCTGAAAGCCTCCCGCCTCAAAGAGGCGCCCCGATAAATGGGTCGTGGTGGTTTTGCCGTTGGTGCCCGTGACCCCGACGATAAAACGAGGCTGGGCCGGAAAACGCCGGAAGGCGAATTCGATTTCGCTCATCACGATGGCGCCCGCCTCGCGCGCGCGCTTTAATATCGGATGCTGGGATTTTAGTCCCGGACTTTTGATGATCTGGCGGGCCTGGGCGACTCTCTCGGTATGCCCCCCGAATTCGAAAGCGACGCCGGGAAACTGCCGCTTGAGCTGCTCCTCCAACGCGGGATCGGCTTTGGCATCGCTGGCCAGAATGCGCGCCGCCGGTTCCCGGCGGACCAAATACTCGAGCGCCGCGCAGCCGGTTTTGCCCAAACCTAAAACAGCGTAATCAAACATGGTGGCTGCCCTAACGAACTTTTAAACTCGATAGCGCCAATAACGCCAAAATAATGCCCGCCACCCAAAAACGCACAACGACTTTCGGCTCCGCCACGCCGGTGAGCTCGAAATGATGATGGAAAGGGGACATCCTGAAAATCCGCTTGCCCCTGCTTAATTTGAAATAGGTGATTTGCATGATCACCGAGGCCGCCTCGGCGATAAAAACGCCGCCGATCAACGGCAGAAGCAACTCCTGTTTGGCGACGATCGAAACGTAAACGAGAAGGGCTCCCAAGGGCAAAGAGCCGGTATCCCCCATGAACACTTGGGCCGGGTAGCAATTGAACCAAAGAAAACCCAAACCGGCGCCGACTAAAGCCGACAACACGATGGTTAATTCCCCGGCTTCGGCCACGGAAATGATCCTCAAGTACTGGGAAAAACGGACATGCCCGGCCACATACACGAAAACCAGCATGGCGGTCGCGGCAATGATCAAATTGCCGATGGCCAAGCCGTCCATGCCGTCGGTTAAATTCACGCTGTTGGCGAACCCCACGAACAACAGCATGACCAATACGAAATAAAAAACATGGAGGTTGAGGTACGTCTCTTTAATGAACGGAACATTGACATGAAGCGCGAATTCGTGATTGGGCGGGTACAAGGCCAGGTAAAACGCAAAAAACGCGGCGAACCCGACCTGAAGGATGAATTTGATCCGGGAGCTGATGCCCTCGGCTTTGCCTTCCACGCGCGGCCCTCGAATTTTGACCCAGTCATCCCAGAATCCAAGCGCTCCAAAAATGACCAACAGCGCCAAAGCGATCAGCACAAAGCGGTTGTCGGGCCGGGCCCACAAAAAAATCGTCGCCAACATAACGCCGATGATGAGGAAGCCTCCGCCCACGGCCACGCCGGTTTTGCCCTGATGCGACTCGGGTCCCCAAACCTTGGGCTTGTTGACCAAACCGGCCTTGATCAAACGGCGGATCACCATCGGGCCCAAGAGCAAAGACAGCGCGAACGCGGTCACCGCAGCCGCGCCCGCGCGAAACGTGATATAAGCGAAAACGTTGAAGCCGAAATAAACGTCGCGCAATTGGGCTAAATGATAAAGCATTGGGTGTCCTAAAATTCTTTCTTGAGGTCTTCTATCAATTTCTCAAGGGCTTCGCCGCGCGAGGCCTTGAAAAACAAAGCGCACGGGGGCTTCTGCGTAAACAGCGGCCGGCGCAAAACATCAAGCGCTTCGTCGCGGGGCACGAACATCACCTGAGGCCCGTCCTTTTTGTGGCACTTTTTCAAGGCCTCAGCCAACGGCAAAGTTAACGGCGTGCCGATGATGAGAAAATACGTCCGATCGTCAAGCAACCCCTCCGCCTGAGCGGCCTCGGCGATCGCGGCGCCGACTTGCCCGTGGAGTTCGCCGGAGCGTTGGCCCAACTCCCTCATTTCGCCTAAAACCAAAATTTTAGTCCAGCCTTGATAAGCCCTCATGAAGGCCAGCGCGCTGTCCGTCATGGAGGCCGGATTGGCGTTGTAGGCGTCGTTGATCAGCACATAGCGGTCGGCGAAAAGCTTGCCGCCCAGAGTCAAGCGCTCGCCGCGCATCGGAGCGGGCTCAAAACCTTCCAACGCCTTTAAAATTTTTCTGACCGGAACCCCTAAGGCGATCCCGCAAGCGAAAGCCGCCAACGCGTTCCTCACTTGACCCCCGCCTAACACCTTCAACAGCACCGACCCCTGCTTCTTGCCCTCGTAAAAAATATCGACCAAGGTTCCATCCGGCGACTGCTCTTCGACCTGGCCGAACACGTCCGCGGTCGGGCCCAACCCGAAGGTCAAATATTTATTCTGAGGGCGGCGCTTGGGAAGCTCGGTCAGCCAAGGATCCTCCGCCCAGTAGACGACCGTTCCCTTTGGCATTAAGCCGCGCAAAATCTCGAATTTGGTCTCAAAAATAACCTGTTCGCTGCCGAATGTCTCCAGGTGCGCGGTGCCGATATTGGTCAAAATTACAACATTAGGATGGGCGATCAGCGAAAGATAGGCGATGTCCCCTTTTTTGCGGGCCGCCATTTCCCAGACCGCGAACGCATGATGGGAACCCAGTTCAAGAACGGAAAGCGGACAGCCCACCTCGTTGTTGTAATTGCCCGGCGACAACGTCACGCTCCCGGCTTCGGATAAAACCCGGGCCACCATCTCTTTGGTGCTTGTCTTGCCGTTGGAGCCGGTGATGGCGATCACGCCGGCTTTCGGGAACAACAGGCGATGCTCTTCAGCCAAACGGCCCAGTGCCTTCAACCCATTGGACACGCGGATGAGAGGATAAGGGTCCGGCAAACCGGGAAAAACATCCCGGCTGACCACTGCGGCCATGGCCCCTCGCTTTGCTGCCTCGGCCACGAAATCATTGCCGTCCTTGCTGGCGCCTTCGATCACCCAAAACAGCTCGCCTTTTTTGATTCGACGGGAATCGATGCTTAAGGACTTGACCGGACGCCGGGCATCGGCGTCGATTAAACGGCCGTTGCAGGCTTCGGCGATTTTACCCAGCGTCCAATGCTTAGAAAGGTCCACGATGGTATAATTTCACCAAATGGCCGTCTCGGAAAAAAGCGTCGTTTCCCTTTTAGACCGCAACCCCATCCACAGCTTCGACCCCTCGATCCTCGGTTCGCTTCATATCGACGCCACGGGCGTGGCCGCGCGCGTGGAAAAAACCGCCAAGGCCCGCACCCCGAAAAAAGATCATCAAGCCGCCTGGATCAAGGCCGCGATCAGCATGATGGATTTGACCACGCTGGAAGGTGCGGACACGCCGGGCCGCGTGGAGCGCCTTTGCGCCAAGGCCGTGCGGCCGGTTCCCGATGATCCCGAAGTCCGCGTGGCCGCGGTTTGCGTGTACGGCAATTTAACGGCCACGGCTAAAAAACTTCTGGAAGGAACCGGCGTCAAAACGGCCGTGGTGTCCACCGCGTTCCCCCACGGGCAAACGCCGCTGGCCGTCAAAATCGAGGAAACCAAACAATTGGCGGCCCAAGGCGCGGATGAGATCGACATGGTCGTCAACAGAAACGCTTTTCTTAGCGGGGACTATTACCGGGTTTACGAGGAGATCGCCGAGGTCAGAGAGGCCTGCGGCGACGTGCATTTAAAAGTTATCCTGGAAACCGGCGAATTAGGGAGCCTCCAAAACGTTTGGATCGCCTCGGAAATCGCGATGCAGGCGGGCGCGGATTTCATCAAAACGTCGACCGGAAAAATCCAGCCCGCGGCCACGCCGGATGTGGGCTTGGTCATGTTCCACGCCATCGATCATTTTTATCGGCGCAAACATTACAAGGTTGGGATGAAGCCTGCCGGAGGCATACGCACCTCCAAGCAGGCGCTGCAATGGCTCGCCCTGGTTAAGGAAACACTGGGCGACGGATGGCTGGATCCCGCGCTCTTTCGCATCGGCGCCTCCAGCCTCTTAGATGACGCGGTGCGGCAACTGCATCACCTGGAAACCGGGCAATACGAAAGTTACGACTATATCCCTAAAGGATAATTCATGAAATTATTCTCGGAACTCAAAAAGAAACTCTTCGACTACGGACCCAATCCGGAAACCGTCAAGGTCGAATTCAAACCGCAATATGAATTATTCATCGGGGGCGAATGGGCCGCCCCGCGATCCGGCAAATACTACGACACCATCAACCCGGCCACGGCCAAACCCCTGGCTAAAATCGCCTGGGCCGGACAAGAGGATGTGGACCGGGCCGTTGAAGCGGCTCAGGAAGGGCTGATCCAATGGCAAGCCCTATCCCCCGCCCAACGCAGCCGCCATTTGTTCGCACTGGCCAGGGTCGTTCAAGAGCGAGGACGGGAACTGTCCATTGCCGAAACGCTCAATAACGGAAAACCCATCCGTGAAACCCGCGACATCGATATCCCTTTGGTCGCGCGGCACTTCTTTTATCACGCGGGATGGGCGGATAAAATCGATGAGGCGTTCCCCGGAGTCAAAACCGAGCCGTTGGGAGTCATCGGGCAAATCATTCCCTGGAATTTTCCCTTGCTGATGCTGGCGTGGAAAGTGGCTCCGGCGTTAGCCTGCGGCAACACCGTCGTCTTAAAACCCTCGGAAACCACGCCCTTGACCGCTTTGCTCTTCGCTGAAATTTGCCAGGACATCGGGCTGCCGGCCGGCGTCGTCAATGTCGCCACCGGATTCGGCGACACCGGGGGCTTTATCGTGGGCCATCCCGGAATCAAAAAAATTGCGTTCACGGGCTCCACGGAAGTGGGCAAAATCATCCGCAAAGCCGCGGCCGGAACCTCAAAAAAACTTTCCCTTGAATTGGGCGGCAAATCCCCGACCATTGTTTTCGAGGATGCTCCCCTCTATCAGGCCGTGGAAGGAATTATGGACTCGATTTTCTTCAATCAAGGCCAAGTTTGCTGCGCGGGCAGCCGCTTGTTCATCGAAGAAAACATCGCGGAAAAATTCATTACTCTGCTTAAAGAACGGATGGGCAAACTGCGGGTCGGCGATCCCATGGACAAAAATACGGACATGGGGGCCGTCAATTCACTCGACCAGCTCAATAAAATCCGCCGCTATGTGGATGTGGGCCGCCAAGAGGGCGCCGAGTGCTGGCAGCCGGCCTCAAGCTGTCCCAGCGAAGGCTTTTTCTTCCCGCCCACGATTTTCACCAAGGTCAAACCCAGCCACACCATCGCCTGCGAAGAAATTTTCGGGCCGGTATTGGCCGTCATGACGTTTCGAACAGTCGGGGAAGCCATTGAATTGGCCAATAACACGCCCTTCGGTTTGGCCGCCTCGGTTTGGACTAAAGACGTGGCCAAAATGATCGCCGTGGCCCGCAGCCTTAAAGCCGGAACGGTTTGGGGTAATGGAACCAATAAATTCGACGCGGCCGCGGAATTCGGCGGGTACAAAGAATCCGGATTCGGACGCGAAGGCGGGGTTCAAGGGCTTTGGGAATATGTCAAGACGACGGACATCGCCCGCGCCGCAGCGGAAAAACTCCAGGAGAATCACAACCTGCCTGCCTCAACCAATCAGCCCCCATTATCGATTGTCTGGAAAACCCCAAAAATGCTCATCGGCGGCAAACAGGTCCGAACCGAATCCGGCCGCTATTACAAAGTTTACGATCCATCGGGTAAAAAACTATTGGCCAACGTCAATCAAGGCTCAAGGAAAGACATTCGCGACGCGGTTGAAGCGGCGGCCGGCGCATTAGGATCATGGAATAAAACAACGGCTTACAACCGAGGACAAATTCTCTATCGCATGGCGGAGATGCTCTCTTCGCGTTTCGATGAATTCGCCCAAAAAATCAGCCTTCAAACCGACTGTTCGGCGGACGAAGCCCGGGCTGAAGTTCAAATTTCGCTTGATCGCCTCCTCTATTACGCGGGCTGGGCGGATAAATACACGGGCAGCGTCAATCCGGTGACGCAAACGGATTTCAACATCACTTATCCCGAAGCCGTGGGCATTGCAGCCTTAATCGCGCCGCAGGATTTTCCTTTAGCCGGTTTGATCTCCAAGCTGGCTCCGGCCTTTGCCTCAGGCAACGCCTCGGTAATCGTGCCCTCGCAAACATACCCGCTTTCAGCCACGGATTTCATCGAGATTCTCGACAGCTCGGACGTTCCCTCCGGCGTGGTTAATATCGTCACTGGTTTCCACAATGAGCTTGTTCCTATCTTGGCCGAACACCGCAACGTCGGGCTCATTGATTTCACGGGATTGCCGGATATGGGCAAAAAAGTCGAGGAATTATCCGCCGCCAATTTAAAACGCGTTCACGCGGACACCGATCCCGGCTTCGATTGGTTGGGACCAACGGCCCAAGGCCGGGCCTGGATTCGCCGCTACCTGGAATTTAAAACCGTCTGGATCACGTCCGGCTATTAGCCGATCATTCAAACGGCGAAGCTGCGGACTCGCATCCCTGCGGGAACTCATGAGCCTCGGCAAACAACTCGAGGGAACAATACAGATTGTCCCTGGGATCCCGATGCTCGATAATCTGTTTTAATCCGAACAAGCAGCGAACCTTGGCCGCGCGCCGGGCGTCTTGAGATTCAAGGGTCGTCAAGTGTGAAGGATTCATGCCGAACGTGCGCAGAAGCATGGCATTGCCCCCGGGAAACCTCTCTTCTCCTGAAAAACCGGCCAGGGCATACGCCTCGCGATTGATTTCGTAAAAACTCGCCCACTGCCCGCCGCCGATCCAGTCCGCGTCGTTGCAAGTGTCCATGATAATATCCCCGAGCGTGCTTTTCTGAGCCGCGCTCAATTCCGCAAGGCCGTTAAGCCAGCGCCGGCGCTCGCTCTCGCCGCAGGGAAGACCCGCGTGCAAAGAAGCCTTGACCACGGCGTCGGCGCCGATAATCATGGCCGCGGCTTCTTCGGTATAACTGGCTTCCAAATTTAATCGTCGGGCATAGGCATGCCAAAGCTCATGTTGGAGCGTGCGCAACAACAAGGCCCGCCGGATGCCCGCATCGCCGACGCGGCCGATCAAAGGAAGAATGGCGACCCGGTTTTCTTCAGGGACATGCTCGCCCACGGCCACGATTTTTTTCCTGCCCCTGTTCGATGGCGGATTTTGATAGCGCACATCCACGCCCCCGCTCTCTTGAGCCAAGGCTCCGGCCATGGCCACAAGGAAAACGCTTTGACGCGACAACTCATCAATATCATCGGCCAGTTCGGTCCCCTGAACGGTTAACCCCTCCAAGGCAAAGGCGGAACCATGGAACGCAAGGCCCGCAATCAACAAATAAAAACAAACGCGCACACTTTAGTGTGGCGCAACCGGCGGGAAAGCACCAGAACAGTGAACGAAAAAAATTGGGGAGCTTTAGAGACTTTTTAAGATGTCGCGGCAGACTTCGCGGTCATCGAAATGAACGGTCCGGTCCTTGAAAATCTGATACGTTTCATGGCCCTTGCCCGCCACAATCACGCAATCGCCCGGCTTCGCCTCGCGGATGGCCCAGCGGATGGCTTCGGCGCGGTCGACAAGTCGCCGGTAATTCGCGCGGCCCTGGGTTTTGGCCCCCTCTTCAATGGCATCGATAATTTTTTCCGGGTCTTCGGTTCTAGGGTTATCGGATGTTAAAACCGCGAAATCCGCCAATCGCGTAGCGATTTCACCCATCAAGGGACGCTTGCCCGCGTCCCGGTCTCCGCCGCAGCCAAAAACAACGATCAACCTTTTTAAACTCCGGATGGCGCGCAGCGTAGTTAAAACATTTTCCAATGCATCGGGCTTATGGGCGTAATCCACCAATAAAAGGAACTCCTTGGCCTCGGTGATTCGCTCCAACCGGCCGGGGACAACGGACAACGATTGCAGGCCATCCACGATTTGCCGGATGGAAAAGCCCAGCGCCCAGGCCGCCGACGCCGAGGCTAAGGCATTGGCGACGTTATGAGCCCCGACCAATTTCAAGGCCACGGGCTTGACGATCCGGCCCAGGCGCAGATGAAAACGCGTGGCGTCAAGAGTCAACTCGATGCGTTCGGCCCCGACATCGGCATCCACCGCGCGGCCGAAGGAATATTTTTTCAAGCCGCGTGTCGAGCCGAGCCGTTTGATCAATTTCCGGCCCCATTCGTCATCGGCATTAATCGCGGCGAAGCGTCCGGTTTGATCCGAACGCCGCAATAAATCCGTAAAAAGCCGGGCTTTCGCCTGAAAATACCGTCCCATGGTTTTGTGGTAATCCAAATGATCGCGGCTTAAATTGCCGAATACGGCGCCCTTGAAACGGATCGCGTCAAGCCGGCCCATGTCCAGGGCCTGGGAGGTGGCTTCCATAAAACAAAAACGGCACCCGGCATCGGCCATTTGAGCCATCAAGCCGATGGCCTCATCGGGCTGAGGCGTGGTCAAGGACGCCGGCGCCGGGCGTCCGTCGACCCGATAATTGACCGTGCCCAAAACCCCGACTTTCTGTCCGGCCGCCTGGGCGATGGCTTCGAGAAAATAACACGTGGTTGTCTTGCCGCTGGTGGCGGTCACCGCCACGACGTTCAAACGCGACGATGGGTCCCGGTAAACCCAATTGGCCAGTTCGCCCAGCCATAAACGCAATTTGACGGCGGTGAACAACGAAACGCCGTTTTTTTTAGCCGACGCCTTCAACGCCCCGGTCATTGCTCGAGGCCAGGGAGGCTCCATCAAAATGACACGGCATCCGGCGCCAACGACATCATGGGCGAAACGCAGTCCATGCGTCTTCTGACCGGATAAAGCGCAAAAAACAACGCCCGGAGCCGCCCGCCGCGAATCAGAGGCGACGCCCGTCACGGCCGCGCTTTCGGCGACGCCCGTCACGGCCTTCAAACGCCCGCGGAAACGCCGCATTAAATCGCCCAGCGTGCGATCGCCTTTCATTGGGGAGCCCGCGCTGAAGAATCGGTTGCTGGTTGTATGCCTAAAAT
Source organism: Elusimicrobiota bacterium (assembly GCA_016180815.1). NCBI lineage: Bacteria > Pseudomonadati > Elusimicrobiota > Elusimicrobiota bacterium. Next base: position 73,880 of record JACPAN010000009.1, on the reverse strand, counting down.
CGCGACGGCTTCCTCGGCCGTTGATTTAAAAAGCGGAGCGGCCAAATCGCTGCCCCAAGCGACTTTGGGTTTTCTCGGATCATCAAGAATAGCGCAAATGGCCAGTTTGGGGTCCGGCATCGGCATCACGCCGCAAAAAGACACCACCACATGATGTTGAGTATGCTTCCTGGTTTGAGGATTGATTTTTTGAGCGGTCCCTGTTTTCCCGGCCACGGCATACCCGGCCATGGCGGCCTTGATCCCGGTTCCATAGAGCACAACCTCTTCCATGAAACCCAAAGTGCGGCGCGCGATTTTCGGGTCCAACGCATCACGGATGCGCCGCGGCGACATCGTAAATAAAGCGCGCTCCAAACGATGCGGCGTCACCATGGAAACAATTTGAGGCTCCAGCAATGTTCCTTGCAAACCCAAAGCCGCGTAAGCTTGGGTCAATTGAAGGGCGGTCACCCCGATCTCGTAACCGAATGAAACCATGGGCACGCTGAAAGGTCCCCAATCCTCCGCCGGACGCACGATGCCGACCGCTTCCCCGGTAACGGGCAAAGCGGTCTTGGAACCGAAGCCGAACGCCCGGTAAACATGGTATAAACCCGGCGCTCCGACTTTAAGGCCGATTTTAGCAAAGCCGACATTGGACGAATGCGCCAGCACCTCGCCCACATGAAGCATATTTTTCGGCTCATGATCCTGCACCGTCAGGCCGGGAACTGGGCGAAAACGGCCTCCCTCGCAATCGATGGTCTCCGACCCCTCGATCGCGCCGTTGGCCAACGCCGCGGCCAGCACGAACGGCTTCACCACGCTGCCGGGCTCAAACGTCAAACTCGCGGCTAAATTAGGATCCAGCCCCATGGCGCCCGAGGAATCGCCGCGGCGCGAACTGGCCATGGCCAAAATAGCGCCCGTGGGTATATCCTCCACGATCACCATGCCCGCGACCGCGTCGTGGCGAAGAACCGTTTCTTCGAGTCTCTGCTCAACGCCGGCTTGAAGCCTGGCGTCCAAGGTCAAATAAACATCGAACGGGCCGGAGGCGTCTTGACCGCCGCGGAAGAAACCGGAAGATAAACCGCCGGAGCTCTCGGCAAAAATCTTGCCCAAGGCGTCTCTTAAGACAACTTTCACTTCTTCGCGTCCCTGAAGCAAAGGATCCAGCTTGGCTTCAAGACCGCCCGTGCCGTCGCCGTCGATGCCCACGGCGCCCAAGAGACCCCGGCCCATTTCACCGTACGGATAAAAACGCTTGGATTCCATCGTCACGCCCACGCCCTTGATCCCGAGAGCGGCCGCGGCCCGGCCTTCCTCAGGGGAAGCCAGGCGCTTGACCCAGACGAATTTGGCGCCGGGATTGAGCTTGGCCGCGATTTCTCTTGCCGGCACATCCGTCAATACGGCGCTCAATTTTTTAGCCGCCCCCTGACGCGAAACATCCAATTCCTTGAGCGAAATGGAAATAGAGGGGCGCTCCACGGTCACGGCCAGAACGCGGCCGTGGGCGTCCAGGATTCTTCCGCGCAAAGGGCGCACGCGTTGTTTTTGCGCGACCTCGGACCGGCTCTTTTCCGCCAACGACCTGTGCAGGATCAGCTGCAATTGGGCCAGGCGCACGGCCACGGCCGCGTACACGCCGAAGAGCAGCGCCAACACGATCCAGAGACGGCTCATCGTAAATATTTAATTTTTTCCGGAGCGTACTCGCCCGGAAGCCGGTAACCCTGGTCTCTGGCTTTTTTGGCGGCGCTCGGCCGCGCCTTAAGCTTGGTCAGACGGATTTCCGTTTCAGCCAAATCCAAATCCGCCTTTCTGAACGCTTCTTTCAACTCCGTCAAACGGTACCCGCTTCGAATCACCTGAGTCCGCACCCACACCACTAAAAAGAAAACCGCCATGGTCATGATGGCCGCGACCAACATCTTTTTTCGGGAAGCTCCGCCGGTCATCGGGTCATTTCCAATGCCCGCAGCTTGGCCGAGCGTGATTTGGGATTGTTCCGGACTTCATCAGGCCCGGCAACGACCGGGGAACGCGTCAGCAGGCGCGCCGACTCCTCGGCGGCCAAACGGCGAAACGCGCGCTTCACCAAACGGTCTTCCAGGGAATGAAAAGAAATACCGACCAAGCGCCCGCCCGCGGCAAGACGGCGGGGCGCAGTTTCGAGCATCCGCTCAAGATTCTCCATCTCCCGGTTGACCGCGATCCTCAACGCCTGAAACACGCGAGCCCATAAGCCTCGATTGGCGGTCACGGTTTGCAGACATTCGATGAGCCGGCCCGTGGTTTTAATTGGCCCTGACGACAGACAACGGGCTATTTTCCTGGCCAGGGGCCTGGGTAGTTCACCGTAATCGGTCAACAGGCGCTCGAGTTGGGGCGCCGATAATCCGGCAAGCAATTCGGCGGCGGACGGCGTCTGCGGCGTCCGATCCAAACGCATGTCGAGAGGCTCGTCCTTTTGATAGCTCAAACCAAGGCCGCTGTTTAAAATCTGAACGGTGGAAAGCCCCAGATCAAAGAGCATCCCGCTGACTTTTTCTTGATTGATCCCAGCCAGCACATGGTCCACCTGGGCGAAATTGGCCGCTTTGAGCGTAACCCGGTCGCCCCATTTTTGCAATCGCTCCCGCGCCAACTCCAGGCTTTGCGGATCGCGATCCAAGCCCAAACAACGCGCCTGCGGAAAACGCTCCAGCAGCGCCTGGGTATGCCCGCCCATGCCCAAGGTTAAATCCACGTAAAACCCGCGCTCATCGCCGACTAAAAAACGGATCGCTTCCTCAAGCAGAACAGGCGTATGGACGGTCGGTTCGTTGACGTCGGGTTGATGTGGCATGATTGGGCCTACGTGGTATTATATTGTTAAGCTCGCAGCGGGTTGAAAGCGAATCGGGTCCGGAGAGCCGCTGTCCGTCTCGAAAGGGACGGCCCAGAGGAAATTCCGAACTCCGCAGAGCAGGGTGCCGTCTAACAGGCGGGGTGCCGGTGAACAATCGCCGGCGCATGGATCAGTTCCACAGAGAACAGGTCGCCGAATGCCCCGGGAGAACCCCGGGGGATGGCGAAAAGTGAAACCGTGAGGTAAGGGCTCACGACCTTGGGCAGCAATGCCCGAGGCTGGAAAACCCCACCCGGAGCAAGGCAAACGGCGCGATACGATCGGTTCTGGCTCGGAATGTTCGTATAACGCGCCCCCGAGCCGCATAGAGACATGGCTCTCGCCCCCTGATGTTAAGGGGGAACAGAATTCGGGGTACAGGACCTTGATTACGGCGCTTCCGCTGCGGGCTTTTCGCTTTGGCGAGGCCTGCCCTCGACGGCCTTTTTGGACAAGGCATCCGCCCGTTTGTTATTTTCCCTCGGGATATGAGTGAGCGTCATGCGGGTGAATTTCGGCTCAAGGCGCTTCGCCTCGCGCCAGAAACCCTGCAGGCGAGGATCGCGCACTTTAAATGTCCCCCGCACCTGCTCGGCCAATAATTTTGAATCCGTAAAAATCACGGCTTCGCCGGCGCCCAGAGCCAAAGCCTCTTTCAGCGCCCGCAAATAAGCGCCCCACTCCGCCACATTGTTGGTCGCCTCACCGATATATTCCGAAATTTCGGCGATGGTCCGGCCCTCATCGCCGATAATCCAAACGCCGATGCCGGCCGGGCCCGGATTAAAGCGGCAAGCTCCGTCGATATAGATGGTTAATTTCACTCGATGCGGGTTAAGTCTTTTCCGGAATGTAGAGAATTCTCTGGCAGCGTTCGCAGGAAAGAAAATCCTTGCCTTTAAGCAAATCGTTGATGACCTGTTGGGTGGCGTGCATTTGACAGCCGCCGCAAGAGGAACCCTCAAGAATGGGCACGAGCGCCACTCCTTCTCTTCTGGCCCTCAGGCGCTCGTAGCGGGTATAGACCGAAGGCGGCAAATCACCGACCAAGGCATCGCGCTCGCCTTGGCGGTTCTTTGCTTCCTGCTCAAGGCCCGAACGGCGGATTTCGATTTCTTTGATCTCGGACTCCCGCTGCCGTTTCGTGGTCTCAAAGGCGCGGCGGTTTTCCGTCTCGGCTTTTTTATCCACGTCCATTGTTTCCAAAATTTCAAGGATTTTTGTCTCGGCGTCATCCTTTTTCTTTTTAAGCGCGCCCATCTCGGCTAAAAGCGCCTGATAAGCTTCGTTGGTTTTGACCTGTTGAAGGCTACCCGCGCGTTTGGCGATTTCAGCGTCGAATTTGCCGATTTCCAGTTCGCAGTTCTTGTGGTCCAAGGTCAGTTGCTTCTGCGCTTCCTTGGATTTCTGCAAATCAGCTTCTTCTTGTTTAAGGGCCTCTTGAGCCGCAAGAATCGTCGCGTTGATTTCCTCGATTTGGGCGCGAAGCCCGATCAATTCGCTGTCTTTGACCTGCAGCGCGATCAGACGTTTCAAAATCTCTCGATAGGAAAGTTCCGGTTGAACCGGAGCCTGGGCCGAAGTTTCCGAAGAGGGCGCGGAAGGTTCTTCCGTCATAAATTTTAGTATATCATTCCCCTATCGCCCCTCCGAAACGCCGCAATTGCCCGGCGCGCCGGTAGTCTTCGGGAGTGCCGATATCGATAAAAAAAGCCTTGGGGAAACAACGGCCGTAAAGGCCCCGTCCGGTCAGCTTCGGGAACAACTCCCGTTCCAATGAAAAATCGGCGCCGCAAGGAATAGCGCCCAAGACCTTTTTATCGAAAACGTAAAGGCCGCCGTTGATCGTAGCCGGACCCCCGGAGCCGGGGTCTTTCTCCAAAAAAGCCGAGATATGCCCATCAGGCTCCAGCGCCACCCGTCCGTAGCGGCCGCCGTCAGGCACGCCGGCTAAACCCAAGGTCACGGACGCGGCCTGTTGCGCGTGGAATGCCCAAAGCTCCCTCAAAGGAGCGTCAAAATAAACGTCGCCGTTTAAGACGAAAAAATGCCCGCCTTTAATCAATTCCTCGGCTTCCTTAATGGAGCCTCCGGTGCCCAGTTGGCGCCCATCGGGATCGGAATAAACGATGTCAACGCCCCACTTTTTTCCGTCCCCGAAATAACGCCGGACCTCTTCGGCGTGATAAGCGACGGCCAAAATAAAACGGCGGCAGCCTTGCTTGTTCAAACGCAGCAACAGGTATTCGAGGAACGGCCGCCCGTTTAACGGCAGCATGGGCTTCGGGGTATTCTTGGTCAATTCGCCCAAACGCGTGCCCAACCCGCCGATCAGCAGCACCGCTTCTTGAGGCATGGCCTTGGGGATCATGCGCTTATTTTAAGAAAACATAAAATGAAACGATGACTTCTCACCCGGGCGACGCGCCGGTTAGCAACCTCAAATACGGTTATGTCCGCACCAATAATATCCGCCTGCATTACGCGGAATGCGGACGCGGCGAGCTTGTGCTTTTGATTCATGGATTCCCAAGCTGCTGGTACACCTGGCGCCGGCAATTGCCCGTGCTCGGTGAACGCTTCCGGGCCGTGGCCATCGATCTTCGCGGCGTCAACGACTCGGACAGCATGCCCTTGATCAAAAACTATCGCCTCGAAGAATTGGCCAAAGACGTGGCCGGAGCCATCCGCACTTTGGGCCAGGGTCAAGCCTCTTTGGTCGGGCACGATTGGGGCGGCATCGTGGCTCAGCGCGTGGCGGCCGAACACCCCAAGTTCGTGCGCAAGCTGGTGTTGATCAACAGCCCGCATATTCGGGCCTGGCGCCGCGAACTCATCATGAGCCCGACTCAAATTTTCAAGACCTGGCCGTTTTTCTTTTTCCAAATACCCCGCCTGCCTGAATTACTGCTGTCGAAAGACGCCTGCAAACCGCTCCTCGACTATGCGTTCAAGGATCCGGCGCTGCCTCCCGGGACGTTCACGCATAAAGACATCGATTACCTGCGCCAAGCCCTCACCAAACCCGGCAGCGTCAGCGCGGGGCTTAACTGGTACCGCTCGGTCTGGCGCCATCAGTTTTGGCAAATCAAGCGCGCGCCCCTGATCCGCTCGGACACCATGCTGTTATGGGGCCAGAAGGACCGCTTTTACCAGCGGGCCATCGCCGAGCGCATGGACCGCTATTTCGGGGGCTTGCTGAGGGTTCACTTCTTATCGGACGGCGGGCATTGGCTGCATGAAGAAAAATCGGAGCCCGTCAACAAAGCGATCCTTGACTTTTTAAGTTAGTGGACGCAGCGATAATTCCTTTGACAGTCTGCGTCCACTAACGCTTGAAAAAACGCTCGACTAAAAGAAACCCGGCGAAGAGTCCGGCCACTCCTAAAACTCCGGCCAAGGTGTTGGGCGCAGGCACGGGAAGATTAATGGCACGGAACAAACCCCCGACCGCCAATCCGGTTAAAAAACTCAACATCAGGTCGCGCAAAACGGACATTGCTTAGCAACTTTAGCAATAATAGCGTCCATACGGGCCCGTAGCTCAGTCGGTTAGAGCGCCCCGCTCATAACGGGTTGGTCGCTGGTTCAAGTCCAGCCGGGCCCAGAATTTCTTCTTTACGAAAAGTACGAAATTCTTAACCAGCCATTGCAAAGGTCTTCGGCCCCAGCTAGACTTGCAGGGAGGGAAAAATGTTTTGCCTTTCTTGCGGACAAAAAAATCCGGATCACGCCGCTTATTGCATGACCTGCGGCCGATCGGCCAAAGGCGCTTCTAAAGCGGCTGCGTCCGGCGCTGGGGCGCCCTGGATGAACACATTGGGCGTAACCGGGTTGTTCGCCGTCGGCATCTTAGGCGTGTACTTTCACCCCATGCTGGAAGTGGCGGCCGTCGCCTACATCGCGGTCGCGGCCAGCACAGTTTGGGTGTTCATGGACTCGCCGAAATGGAATATGCCCCGATGGCCGTGGACCTTGGGCACCTTGGCTTTATGGTTTCTGGTTTTTCCCGTTTATCTGCTCAAGACCAGAAAATGGCAGGGATTCTTGCTCGGAGTGGTGATGTCGCTTCTGGTGGTTGGGACCAATGCCTTGCCCAATTTTTACTCGGCCGGCAAACATTTCCGCCGGGGCGTGATTTTTGCGGGGCAGCAGCGCCTGAGCAAGGCGGAGGAGGAATTCGGGCTGGCCATCAAAAAAGACAATACCCTGGGAGAAGCGAGGCTTAATCTTGGGATTCTCTACATGAGCCAGGGGCTCTTGGACGCGGCGGAACGGGAATTTGTCCAGGCCAAGGATTTAATCAGCCGCAACAAACCCAAACATTTGCCCAATATGACCCAAAACCAAGCCCTTTCTTTATGCCTTTCGCATTTAGCCGCGGTTTACGCCATGCGCACCAGCGAGGCGATTCAGGTCTTGGACCGCATCGAAGCCAAGCAATACTACGCCAAAGCAAAAGAGTACGCGGATGATGCGGTCAAGCTCGACGGCGACAATGTGCGCTCCGCCGAGCTCATCAGGCGCTTGAAGCAGCTGGAATCGTTCTTGGAATAAGGGCCCTAACGGCTTACAAAAACTTCAGCAGTAAAAACTCCGCCGAAAATCCCGGACCTAACGCGAAGAGAAGACCCAATTCCCCGGGCCGGACGGCCGTTTGCTCAAGGACATCGCGCAAAACAAACAGCACGCTGGCCGAGGATAAATTGCCGCATTCCTCAAGATGCCGGCGGCTGGCGCGAAGATGTTCTTCGCTCAAATGAAGAGAATCCCGCACCGCGTCAATGACCTTGGGCCCGCCGGGATGGACGATGAAATGTTTGATTTCATCAAAGCGGACTCCGGCGCCCGTTAAGAACGAACTCAAGGCCGGCGCCAAATGCCGCCGCACCACGTCGGGAAGATCGCGAGCTAAAACCAGGCCCAAGCCCAGCTCGGAAAAATGCCAGCCCATGACCCCGATGGAATCCGGAAACGTCATGGACCCGGAGCGAATAATCTCAAGGCGCGCTCCGGGCCCTTGGCGGCCTGATAAAAGAACAGCGGCCGCGCCGTCGGCGAAAAGCCCGGCCGCCACCACGTTTTTAGCGCTTTGGTCCGCAGGATTAAACGTATGACCGCACAGTTCCACGCACACGAGCGCCACGCGCTCTTGGGGACGCGCGTCGGCCAAGCGGGCCGCCAGTGAAAGCCCGGCCGCCCCGCCCAAACAACCCAAGCCGAACAAGGGCGTGCGCCCGATGGTCGGACGAAGGCCCATTCGATGAATCAGCAGCGCGTCGAGCGTCGGGGTCGCCAAGGCCGTTGAATTGACGGTCACCAGATGGTCCAAATCATCAAGGCTGAACCCGGCTTGAGCGGCCAAGGCCGACAGAGCCCCGTTGGACAATTCGCAGGCTTTTACGACGGCGTCATCGTTTTTTTCTTGGAAACTTTTGGGTTTTAAATGCCATTGAATCGGCTGCGCCAAACGCCGCGAACGAATTCCGGCGTTCTGAAAAATACGACGCGCGCCCGCGCCCGAACCGAAACAAGCGCCTACCGCTTCAGCCAATTCTTCCTGGGGGTAGCGGTGCTCCGGAGAGCAGACGGCAACAGCTCGAATAAAAGCCATTCTACGGAATCGGGTCCTACCGTTGGCGCTCGATCCAAGCCCGGCCGTCGGCCAAATGGCGCATGCGACGGGCCATATCCGGGCTTTTATCCAGCAACATGCGAAAATCTTCGGCCAGCAAAACAAACAGCTTGCTGTCTTCAAGCGTTTTGAGCGTGGCATTGCGCGGCGCCGCGTGGAGAAGGGCCATCTCCCCGAAAATTTCCCCGGGGCCGAGCCGGGCTACTTCGCGGGACAGGATAAAAAATTTATTTTTTCTGACGGCCACCCGCCCCTGATAAATAACGAACATGGAGTCGCCGGGCCGACCTTCGCAAAAAACCGCCGTGGACGCCGGGTAATGAAAAAGATCCACGCAAGCCATCACATTATCGAGCTCTTTGACGGTCAGGCCGCCGAAAAACTTGAAGCCCGAAAGGGCCCTATTCAACCAGGATTGTTCGTCGCGGCCGATCGCTATTTTTTCCAGTTTCATGGGTATTCGCGTGGGCACGGAAGGATTTGAACCTTCGACCTTCCGCGTGTGAGGCGGACACTCTAACCGCTGAGCTACGTGCCCATTGAACGGAAAATCCGTCAATCAAGATTCTAGCCAATCTGGAATAATAAGGGGAGGATAACGATTTGAGAATAAAATTTTATTTCGCTTTGACTCTGTTGATGAGCGGCTGTTCGCCGGATCATCTCAAAAAATCGGGCGACTATTATTTTGAGCGCGGCGTTTACCCCGAGGCCATCCGCTACTATGAAAAATACTTGGCCAAAGCGAAAACGCCGCAAGCCGAGTCCGCGGCGGCCATGGCCCTGGCGCGAAGCTGGGCGCGCTTGAATCAATGCGATAAGAGTTTCGAATACCTGGAGCGGGTCGCTTCCGGCGACCCCATGGGCCCGCAAGCACGGCAGGCTCAAAACGCCATGCTCGGCTGCGAAAACTATTTTCCCCTCGACGGCGGGGACCGGTGGGAAGACGTGGACTCCGCCACCAAAGGACGCAACATGTGGGCCGCCAGCGAAACGCAGAAACAGCCGGGTTCTTTCGTCGTCCGGCGCAAAATTTACGCGGGCATCAACAGCAAGCGCCTGGTGCATGAAACCATCTACATCTACGCCCAAGAACCGGGGCTGCTTTGGGAGCGCGTGGCCGGCGCGCCCACGGATGGCGCGACGCTCTTGCTGCGTTTTCCTTACGAGCCGGGTTCCTGGTGGAGGACGATCAGAAACGGCAAATCCGTGCGCCGGACCATCATCGAGAAGCACGCAACGGCGAGCGTGGCCGCAGGCACGTTCGGGCAATGCATCGAGGTCATGGAGGAGCTCGAAGGCGGGGACCTTTCGGAAAAACCGAGAATTTACGATACTTACTGCCTGGGCGTCGGACGCGTCCGCCAGCGAATCGGCGCCGGCGAACGCAAAGAGCCGCACAGCGAACTTCTGGCAAGATCAGGCATAACAAAAAAATGAGGGCCCTCTCCTTCTCTTCGATTAATCTCTACAAAGAATGCCCCCAGCGTTTTAAATTCCGCTACGTCGACGGCATCAAGGAAGCGCCCAAATCCTATTTTTCTTTCGGACAGTCCGTGCACAAGGCGCTGGAGTTCCTCTACCGTTCCCAGCTCATGGCTCCCTCGCTGGAAGAAATCCTTCATTACTTTGAAACGAACTGGGTCAGGGGAGGCTATGCGTCGGAAAAAGAAGAAAAGCTCCAATTCGCCGAGGGCTCTCGCATCGTGCGCGCCTTCTACGCCAAACATATCGCGGATTGGCAGCCTGCGTTCGCCACCGAGTATTCGTTCAACCATCATTTCGACGGCGTCGAGGTCACGGGTAAAATCGACCGCATCGACAAGCTGCCGACCGGCGAGCTCCATGTCATGGATTATAAGACCGGCAAATCCTTCGCCTATTGGCGGCCCCGCCAGGATGAACAATTGACGCTCTATCAACTGGCCACGGAAGCGGCGTTCGGCCTGCCGGTGGCCCGGCTGACCCTTTATCATCTGCCGACCTTAAACCCCATCAGCGTGGAGCGGCATCCCGACACTCTGGTGCGCGGACTAAGGAAAGAAATCATCCAGGTTAAATCGTCGATCGATAAAAAAATATTCGATCCAAAACCCGAAGAAAGAAAATGCCTGCGCTGCGACTATCGCCCGATTTGCCCGGCGTGGGGCAACAATGACCGGCCCAAAACCATGACGATGAAAACGACGGCGCAGGCGGCGCTTTCGGCTTCGCCCGCAATGCCGGCCGAATCGAATCCCCCGACAACCGCGCCCCCGATGAGTCCGCAGGCGGCTTTGGAAAACCGGGTTGGGCAGCTTGAGCAAAAAGTTCAAGAGCTCCAAGGAGAAATCACCCGCCTTCGGCTGCTCATCGCGGACCCGGCCGTTAAAAGGTGACCAAGCCTCTCCTGATCGGGCTTGATCAGGGATCAAGCTCCACCAAGGGCATCCTCTACGACCCGAAAAACAAAAAAATTCTCGCCTCCGAACGCGCCGGTATTAAAACCCGGCGCCGGGCCGAAGGCAACCGGCAATTCGTCGAACACGACCCGGAAGATATCCTCCATAGCGTCCGGCGCGTGCTGAAACGATTGGCCGCCCGGGCCCCGGCCCGCCGGCGCCTCAGCGTCGGCCTGGCCTGCCAGCGCTCCAGTTTTCTTTTCGTCCGCGCGGGAACCCTCGAAGCGCTGACGCCGGTCATTTCCTGGCAGGATACGCGCGGGTTGGAACTCTTGAACGCGCTCCAAGACAAAGCGCCGCTTGTTTACGAGAGAACCGGGCTTTACCTGACTCCCTACTACATGCTGAGCAAAATCATTTGGCTTTTTGAAAAATACAATTTCGGCGAAGAAGCGCGCCAAGGAACAATCCGATTGGCTCCCCTGTCGTCCTACCTGGCGGCGCGCCTGACCAAAAGCGACCGGCTGCTCGTCGATCCGACCCATGCTCAACGAACATTGCTGCTGAATATCGACTCCGGCGACTGGGATTTGGCGCTGTGTTCGGCTTTTGGCGTGCCCAAACCGTTTTTGCCCGAACTCAGGGAGACCTCGGATGATTACGGGACCATCGATTTGCCCTCCCGAACCGCGCGTTTAAGCGGCATGATCGGCGATCAACAGGGGGCTTATTGGGCGCTCGAATCCTGCGCGAACGATCAACCGGCTCTGATTAATTTGGGCACGGGCGGTTTTTTATTGCTGCCCACGGGCCGCAAACCGGCGCGCGCCAAGGGTTTGCTCTCCGGAATCTTAAGGAAAGAAAACGGCCGGATTCTTTACTGCCTTGAAGGAACGGTGACCAGCATTCAAGGCGCGCTGCTCTGGCTTAAAAATGCCGGGCTTTTAAAAGACACGGATCGATTCCGGCCGCCGAAAAAAGGGCAATGGGGGCTCCTGCCCGTTGTTTCCGGAGGATTCGGAGGATTATCCGCCCCTTTTTGGCGCGGCGACGTCAAAGTGGCCGTCAACGGCCTGCATCAAGGCAATACGCGCGAGGACATTGTCCTGGCTTTTCTTCTGGGGCTGACGCATCTGTTTTGGGAAATTTTAAAACCGCTTGCAGGAACGCCCTTTTATCCCAACAAGTTGACGGCTTCCGGCGGGCTTTCCAAGAGTTCCGGGCTTTTGAATATTCTGGCCGAATATCTTGATTTGCCGGTTCGCCCGGCTGAAAACCCCGACTTAACGGCGTTGGGAGCATGCCTGGCCGCTTGGCCGCAGGCGAAATGTTCGATCCGCTTGGGGAAGCCGGTTGTCCCGGCGCCTTCTCTTCGCGAAGAAGCGGCCTGTTACCGCGCTCGCGCCGAAGCGGCTCTTCTGGCTTTAATAAGCGACGACAAGCCGGGTTAAGGGGAGAACAACCCGGCCCATCCGGTTGCCGATACGAATAATCAGCCTGGCTGAAATCGCGGCTCCTTCGGTTAAAGCGGGCTTAAGGGCCGCTGCGCCCGGGGCCGGCCGGGCTTGGTATAAAACCCGTTGCGACAAACCGGGCTCAAGCGCAATACGCCCGGGCGGGCGCGGCACAGGGGAGCCTTCGACGATTTCAACGATGCCCCAACGCCTGGGGGAACCGGCGCCGTTGGGACGGATTTCAAGACGGACGACGCGGATTTCCGCCTTGCCCGAAGCCTCGGAGGCGCGCCCCCAATGTCCCGAAATTTGCGCCCCAAGCTGGCCAGTGGGTTTAGCAGCGCCGCTGTAACGGCGTTGCTCGTAAACGGCGAATCGCTCGATGTCGAAACGAAGATTTTGATGAGGGCGCCATCGCCCTCCTTCGTGAATTTCAATAAACGTCGCGTCAACGGGTCCTTCGCCGGCCAGAGGCTGATGGCCGGCCGAGATCATGACGGTCAAGACGGCGACAAGGAATTTCATTCCCCCTCCCTTGCGCGTTTAAAGATAAGGCGGCCGGCGGGGTAAACCCCGCCGGCCGCCTAAAGTTCAATCCTTACGGTCTAAACAGCGAACAATCGGAACCGGTCAAGGGCGGCTGAGTATCAATGGCCCTGATCGGAGTGCTCTCCACATTGCGCTCCGGCTCCAAATCCGGATTCGTGCGCGCGCGGTGAAGCGCCTCGTCATAGGCCGGGCCTTTGGCCCTTGAGCCAAAGAACATGCCCGCGCCGACGGCGGTCACAACGCCGGCAATGGCGGCTGAGGCGCCGGCCACCGGTGTTCTAGTTTTAGCCAAAAACTTCAACCCCAAACCGGTTACCAAAGCCGCGGCTGCGCCAAACCCCAAACCGGTTAAAATGCCGGTTGTCGTTCCGGCTGAAGAAGCCCGGCTGTTGGCGTAAAGCTCAGGATTGACGATACGGTGATAACGGCGGACTTCAACTTCCCGGTTAACGGAACCGGGCTGCCAATTCGACCGGACGCATTGCCGGATCTCATTGCCGTCGCGATCCGTGCCGACGACGCCGTACTCAAGGCAATTGCACCGACCGGAGATAATTCGCTCCGTCGGCTGGCCCCGCTCCGTGCGGACCAATTGCGTGCCGTCGCGGCGAACGGGCGACTCAGGCGTCGCATCCATCATCACGCCCAGGCGAAGCGTGCTCACCATGGGGTCGATTTTTAATTCAGCTCTCGGGGTCGGCTCGCCGAACGCAGGCATCACCAAACCCAAAGCAAGAAACGCTGTCCATGACTTTGCGCTGTATCTCATGATTGCTATCTGCCTCCTTAACTAATCAATATTGATGCTTTCTTCAAGCTCTTCCAGAAATTCGTAATTCTCCCACTCGCTGCCGGCGCAGACAACGCGCATGCGCGCGCCTTTGAATTCGCCGTAATGAGCGTCGGCACGCCCATTCACATCCCTTGGGAAGGCCCGGACTTTTAAAAACCTCTCGTACGATTCGTAGCTCGCCCGGTTGCAAACGCTGTTCAAGGGAAAAGTGAAAGAAGCGCGCGGCGTGGTCATGCTGAAACTCCGGTTGGATAAAAGCCTGCGCTCTTGCCCGCTGCGATCGCCGGCATAAAACCTTAACTCCACGTAGCCGCCGTCCGCCCTCATCCGGTAAAACTCACCCTCATTGACGATGCGCACGCTCGCCGATACCTGAATGCCGTCGCTGCTGAACCCATATTGAACGCCCAGCCATCGCGATGGCGCCGGCGGCGAAGCCGGTTGGGTCGCCGGACAAAGATACTCGGCATGCGCCTCGTAATCGGCAAACCCCGACAGCCGGCCTCCCGTAAAACGATCCTTGACCGACACCGCGGCTTTGAGATAGCGCCGGTAAGGTTGACTTGAGGGACGCGGACAAACAGCGGCCTCGGACAAATGAAAACTGCCCACGGCCGCGATCATGGAGGACTCGCTTAAGCCGCTCAATGAAGTCCATTCCTGCCCCCAGGCATCGCCCACGCTGAAGGTCAACGCCGCATACCCGCGCATGCGTTCGACAGCTGTAAACAAATCGCTCTCCATGCGGACAACCGCGCTCAAGGAGCCCGGAACCGCCCCGCTGTCAAAACTCAACGATACCGTAGGCCGGCAATCCCCACTGAAAACAGGCGTCTGTCCCGGCTGGCGCGTATATGAAGAATGGCAAGGTGAATCAGCGGGAGCTCGGTTGTCGAACGTCTCGACGACGCGCGGCCCCACGGTGCTCGCCGAATCCCACTCGGGCTCTAAATCGGCCTTTTGCCTAGCCCTGCGATAAGCCGGCTCATACGCCTCCCCATAAGAACGCTGATAAGCCCGGTCGCCGAAATGAACGCCGGAACCGATGCCTGCAGCCAAGGCCACCGCGCCGCCGACCACCCACGGCACGGCCGCGGGCATTGCGCCGAATCGCCCTCGACGCAAAAGATGAAGTCCTCCGGCCGTTACCCCGAACGAAGCCGCGCCCACGCCCAAACCGGAGAGAAGGCCGACCCTGGCCGCGGCGCCGTCGCCCGCGCCACGGGCCGCTTCTTCGGCTCTGGTTTGGGAATAAAGCTCGGGATTGACGATTCGGTAGCGGCGCGTGATGCGATGGGATTCCCGGACCTCGCCGCCATGCCAATCGACGCCGCAGCGGCACCAAGGGTCATGCCTGGTGCGCCCCAACGATTCCGTTCGCTCTTCCATCAAAGCCGTGCCGTCTTCAAAAAGCTGAATCGGGGTCAACGTAGCGCTTCCTCCGGAAGCGGCTCCCGAGCGCTCGGCGCCGTCAAAACGGGATTGCGCCAAGCCGATGCCTTCGATATTGGGAATATCCTGAGCCAAGGCCGGATAGGGTTGGAATGAAAACAAAAAAACCAACGAACAAGCCGCGACCTTCTTCATCGTTCCTCCACCGTCAAAGTTTCTGGGGATGTTGCGAACAAAAATAATTAAACACTCAATGGAGGCGCTAAGCCAGGGTCCTTCGGGGTTAGGAGGGTAGGAGCTTAAGCCCTAGGGTAATGCGGGACTTTAGATAATGGGTTAGAGAGTAGCGGCTTGAAATTTCAAAAGCTTGATAGGAACCCCGGCGTCTTCAGCAACAGCCACGCCCGCGGGCGCGGTCATCGCCCAGGTTTCCGGGTTGTCTTCGATCCAATGTTTCAGCAAAAAAACGGCATTGACGAATTTTTGGGTTTCCTTGAAAGCGGGGATTCCTTGATGACGGCGCACGGCGCCGGGGCCGGCATTATAAGCGGCCAAAGCCAAATCCGTGCGGCCATTGTAACGCTTCAGAAGAAGGCTTAAATAGCCGGCGCCCGCGCGCAGGTTGGCGGCGGGGTTGTAATGATCATCCTTATGAATCCCCATCGCCTCAGCCGTCCGGGGCATTAACTGAGACAAGCCCACGGCGCCGACCCGGGATCTTGAATTTTCTTTGCCGGCTGACTCAACCATGACCACGGCCTTCCACAAATTAGGGTCCAACTCATGCTTAATCGCGGAATCCCAGATCAAAGAATCATGTTTATAAAAGCCCTCGCTCATGACCAGATGCCCGATCCAAGCTTGCTGTTGAGGAGGGATTGATAACTGCCATCTTGAAACAGCGGCCTCAACCTGCCGCCCGTTTGAGGTGATCAAGGGCAATATATAGAAAGCCATAAACACGCCCGTTAGAATAATAAAGGTCCCGGAGGCGACAATCAAGCTGCGAAGGCGTCTTTGCCTTGCTTTAAAGGCCGGGTAAAGGATCGATTTGTTTTCCCTACTCATGGCTTCGGGTGAAGGGGTTTGGCCACCCCAACTCCGACTGTTTAAAGTATAGACCCGCCTCTATCCGGCTCCTAGGGTCATAGGGCCCATAAACAGCCAGGAAGAAAACCTATTTTTAGAGGGACTAAAGACCTAATCTAAGATGGGACTAAAGTCTATTTCCCTGTATAGACCGGCTTTCTTTTTTCCAAGAATGCGGCCAAGCCCTCGGCATGATCAGCCGTCCGGCCCAAATACTCCTGGGCCGCGGCTTCATAAGCCAGGGCTTCGTCAAAATACCGGGCTTGGGAGGCAAACTGGAGAGCGCGCTTGGTCAAAACAATGGCCTGGGCGGGCAATTCCGATAACTCCTTAATAGCGGCCTCAACTTCCTGGTCCAACGCCTCGGGAGAAACCGCCTTGTTGATTAAGCCGCAGGCCGCTAAATCCTCGGCTGTAGCCCGGCCCTTGGTCAAAAAGAACTCCATAGCCTTCGAATAGCCCATGGCGTGGGTAACCAGATAGCTTGAGCCGGTATCCGGCGCCAACCCCACCTTGGCAAAAGCCCCGACAAAGCCGGTCCCCAGCGGCGCAAATTTAATATCACAGACTAAGGCCAAAGCCAATCCCGCTCCGGCGCAAGTGCCGTTAATGCGGCCGATCACAATCTGAGGCATGCTTCTGATCATTTTGGCCACGGGATGAAAATTGTCGTCCAATTCCTTGCGGAAACCCAGCATTTGTCCGGCGTCCACCCGTTTTTTAAAATCCGACAAATCAGCGCCCACGCAAAAACCCCGGCCCATCCCCGTCAAAACAACGGCCTTAAGCGTTACGTCGCCCGAGGCCTCCCTGAGGGTTTTTTTAAGCGCGGCCAGCATGCCTGCGGTTAAGGCATTCATGGCCTGCGGCCGGTTAAGCGTTATTGTTAGAACGACGCCCTGGCGCTCAATAAGAATTTCTTGGCTATCGGCGCTCATTTGTTTTTGAATTTAGGCTCCCTCTTTTGCAAAAAGGCCCGCATGCCCTCCTTTTGGTCCTCGGTAGAGAACAAGCTGTAAAAAAGCTGGCGCTCAAACCTCAACCCTTCATGCAAAGGAACATCGCCGGCCTTCAGAACGGCTTCTTTGGCGCGCATCGCGGCCACGCGAGGACGTTTGGCGATTTCCAAGGCCAGGGCTTCGGTTTCAGGCAACAGCAATTCCTTGGGCACGACTTTATTGACCAAGCCCCAAGAATGCGCTTCTTGGGCGCTGAAACGCCGCCCGGTCAATACCAATTCCATGGCCCGGTTTGCTCCAACGGCGCGAGTCAGGCGCTGGGTCCCGCCGGCGCCGGGCATAATCCCGATTAAAATTTCAGGCTGGCCGAATTCCGCGTCTTCGGCCGCCACGATCAGATCGCAGCCCATGACCAGTTCGCAGCCTCCGCCTAAAGCAAATCCATGCACGGCCGCAATCAAGGGTTTTTTTGTCTTCCAAACCCTCAGCCACTTGGCCAACCGGTCCGATTTGGACATTTCCTCTTCCGTTGCTTCAACCATGCCTTTGATATCCGCCCCTGCGGCAAACGCCCGTCCGCGCCCGGCCAAAACAATGGCGCCGATGGATTCGTCGCGGTCCAACTCTTCGAGGCGGACCGCCAATTCTTCGATCACGGCGTCGGATAAAGCGTTCAAGGCCTCCGGCCTGTTTAAAAAACAAACGGCGATAGGCGGCTTGCGGACAAGCTCAACGGGGCTGCCCTGCGCTTTGGGTTCAACCGGCTTAGCTTTTGTGTTCATCGATTGTTTGCATGTTTTAAAAATTTTCGGTACCGATCCCTGCTGAAAACAAACTGCTTGTGTTCGCCTTCCCCTATTTTGCTTTTTCCGCAATGAGCTTCCAAACGGCAGGTGATCACCGGACCTTTGACTCCCTTGAACTTGGCCGTCACCCGGATGGTTTCCCCCAGAGCCGCCGGCGCCAAATGCTGCGCTTTCACTTCGCAGCCCACGGCATCCTCGCCCTCTTCAAGATACGGCTGAAGCAGCTTGCGCGCCGCGCATTCCATGGCCCGGATCATGGCCCAGGTGGAATACACGGGGTGATTCACATACCCGGGCATGTAAGGCCTCATCCAGGGCTTGGCTTTATCCACGAATACGGCTTTTTTAGCCTTGCTAATTCCCGGCTTCATGGCGTTTGTTCGATCAGCGTGGCCACGCCTTGGCCCACGCCGATGCATAAAGTCGCCAAACCGTAACGCGCCTTTCTTCTTTTCATCTCGTAAAGCAAGGCCGTCAAAATCCTTGCGCCTGAACAACCCAGGGGGTGACCTAAAGCAATGGCCCCGCCGTTGACATTGACTTTAGCCTCGTCCAAGCCCAATTCGCGGATCACGGCCAAGGATTGCACGGCAAAAGCTTCGTTTAATTCGATCAAATCGATTTGTTCCAATTTGATTCCGGTGCGCGCCAAAAGTTTTTTGACCGCCGGAACCGGGCCCAAGCCCATGTATCTTGGGTCGACGCCGGCTGCAGCCGATCCCAGCCATTTGGCCATGGGCTTTAGCCCCAAAGCCTTTGTTTTTTTCTCGCTTAATACCAAAACAGCCGCGGCGCCGTCGTTTAACGACGAAGAATTGCCGGCGGTCACCGTGCCATTGGCGCGAAACGCGGGTTTTAAGGCGGCCAGCTTGTTGAGGTCGGTTTCCGGACGTATCGTTTCATCGATGCTCACGATGGTCGAGCCCTTCTTGGAAGCAATGGCCACCGGAACAATTTCTTCCTTGAAGCGGCCGGATTGCGTCGCGGCCCAAGCCTTCTGATGGCTGGCTAAAGCGAAACGGTCCTGATCTTCACGGGAAATTTTGCTCTTGTCATAAACATTCTCCGCGGTTTCTCCCATGGATTCCAAGGGAAATTTTGCGGCCAATTTAGGATTGGGGAACCGCCACCCCAAGGCCGTGTCATAGGCCGTGATATTGCCGTAGGGAAATCCGGTTTCCGGCTTGGGGATGGCCCAGGGGGCGCGGCTCATGGACTCAACGCCTCCGGCGATGAACATGTCCCCTTCCCCCGCGATCACGGCCCTGGCCGCCTGATTGACGGCTTCCAGGCCCGACGCGCAAAGGCGATTGACGGTGACCCCGGGCACTTGCTGCGGCAAGCCCGCCAACAAAGCGGCCATGCGCGCCACATTGCGATTGTCTTCTCCCGCCTGATTGGCGCAGCCGAACATCACATCGTCGATTTGATCGGCAGGGATGCCCGATCGGTTGATGAGCTCGGCGATCACGAAAGCAGCCAGATCATCCGGGCGCACGCCTGATAAAGCGCCCCCTAATTTTCCCATCGGGCTTCGGACGGCGTTGATGAGCAGGGCTTCGGGCACGTTAATGATGATTGGGGCCGGCAACGCGGCCGCGGAGCGCCCGGCGGACGTCTTGAAGAAAAACGTCGAAATTTTCAACCGCATGGTAAGCCGCGGCTTTTTTGAGCGGAGAAAAAAGCGTGATGAAGCACCCGGCGCAAAAATGAACGCCGTGATGGTCGAAAACACCTAACGTTTTGGGGTGTTTTTTTAAGAGTTCCCCCACTGTCTTTTTGCTTAAACCGTTTTTTGGCCTGGGGCTCTTTTTCTCTTTACGCTTTAGCATGAAGCTCCGCCTTCCACTCAAATGGGCCGCGCGGGGAATTGGTGCCCAGGCGCATGGCTAAATCAATATGCTCGGCCGTGGCGATGCCGTCGTTAATCAAAATTTCGGCTTCCGCGATTTGCGCTTTTAACACCCGCCAAGCCGTCTCTTCCCTGCTTGATCGGCCCGATGGCGAAGGGCAAACATCGGACAATCTCGGGTTGGGGCCGATCACTTGCTGGCCGTCATAAAGGTAATAGCCCCGGCCGTTTTTTCTGCCTAAACAGCCTTCTTTGACCAAAGTTTCTTGCACCGCGCTGGGCTTCAATCGTTCCGGCTTGCCAAGGGCGTCATAAACAACCTTAGTAATCGCCAGATTGACATCCAAACCGATGAAATCCGCCAATTGAAAAGGCCCCATGGGATAACCCATGGAGCGCAAAGCCGCGTCAACGGACTCAATGTCCGCCAAACCCTGCTCGATCAAGCGCAGCGGCTCGATAAAATACGGCCGCAGAATACGATTGACGATGAAGCCGGGCGCGTCCTTGGCCTCAACGATGGTTTTGCGCAAGGAGCGGGCCAGGGTTCGGGCCGTCTCCAGCGCCAAGTCGGACGTCGCCCGGCCCTTAATGATTTCGATGAGTTTCATGACCGGAACAGGATTGAAATAGTGCATGCCGACGACGCGATCGGGATTTTTACAGGCGGAGGCGATGGCGTCGATGGAAATGGAGGATGTGTTGCTGGCTAAAACCGCGGATGCAGAAACCGCGGCTTCAAGGTTCCGGAAAACGCCTTGTTTGGCGCCCAGTTCCTCGGCCACGGCTTCAACGACAAAATCGCAATTTTTAAAATCGGCCCAGTCGGAAGTCGGGTGGATGCGCCCAAGGGCTTTGACGGCATCCCCCTGTTTTAGCTTTCCCTTTTCTTCGAGCCTCAGGAGGCGGCGGTGAATTTCCGATAGGGCCCGGTCTAAAATATCCCGCGACAAATCGTAAACAACGGTCTCGTATCCGGCTTCGGCCGCCACCTGGACGATGCCGCGGCCCATGGTCCCGGCGCCGACAACGCCGAGTTTTTTAATGGCCATGCCTATCTCCGTCATTGCGAGCGCAGCGAAGCAATCTCATAAAAGTTCGTACAAATCCTTCCATTCTGGATTCGAATTGCTAATCAAAAAATAAACATAAAACTGTTTTTCAAACATTTATGAGATTGCTTCGTCGCTTCGCTCCTCGCAATGACAGGAAGGAATCATCCCGGGATGAAGGGTTCCTCGAGCATTTTCGCTTCTTCGGGCTTCCACTCGGGTACAGCCAGCCCGAATTCCCCGCATCTGGCCTTAACCTCATCCGCGAAGGCTTGCCGGACTTGCTCGTTGTCGCGTTTTTTCAAGCCCAGCTTTCGATAAATTTTATTTTTCGGGGAATTGCCGCGGCCGAAAATATTCATGGTGCGCGGGTACCATCGGTTTAACGCATCTTGGGTTTTCTCGCGCGTGCGCTCATCAGCGGCCAAACGCTTGACCCAATAATCCCCGTGCGCCATGTGCATGGCTTCTTCCTTGAAAATGCCTTCCATGACATCGCACCAGGGCTGATAAGAGCACTCCTTGGCGTCCTCAAGCTGATGGCCCGCGCCCCGGTCCATGCAGAAATTGAACATGATGAAGTCATACCAGGTTTCGATGGGGTAATAAAAAATATTGACCCGCTTATCTTCAGCCACGCGCCGGGTGCCCAATTCCTGCTCGCTGACCCTTAAGCTGAAATTATGACTCTCGTAATAACCCTGGACTTCAACGCCCATGGATTCCAACAACCGGTACATGACGCGCGCGTGGCGCACCTCGTCTTTGACGATTTGAGCCACGGTAAGGGTTTCCTGGATGCTGGGTGATTTCATAATCCAGGGCACATAGCCGAACGCCCCGGCCAACTCGGAATCCGCCTGCATCATCATCAAATTGGTCAAATGCTCGCGGTATTCCTGAGTCATCTCATCGAGCGAGGCAATACGCTCGCCTTTGGACAATTTCTCGGCCAAACTCTGCTCTTTTGCATTTTCGGACATCATTGATGCGTCCCCCTCTTAATTCAAATCAACCCAAACGCTTTTAATTTGCGTGTACAAATCAATGGCGTATCGGCCTTTTTCACGGCCGTACCCTGATTGCTTATAGCCGCCCCAAGGCGAGGCGGAATCCACGAAGTGATAGCAGTTGATCCATACCGTGCCGGCCTTCAAGGCATGGGCCACGTTGAACGCCTTTTTGACGTCTTTAGTCCAAACCCCGGCCACCAAACCGTACACCGTGGCGTTGGAGCGCGCGATCACTTCATCAACGCTTTCAAACGGGATCACGGCCGCCACGGGCCCGAAAATCTCCTCTTGGGCGATTTTCATATCGTCTTTGACGCCGGTAAACACCGTTGGCTTGACGAAATAGCCTTTCGATAAAGGCCCGTCGCTTCGCTCGCCTCCGGCGAGAACCTTGGCGCCTTCTTTTTTGCCGGATTCCACATAACTCATCACCCGTTTTAGCTGCTCCTCGGAAACCAACGGACCCATATGCGTATTAGGGTCCAGGCCCGGCCCTTGGCGTATGGTCTTCGCCTTGGCCACCAAGGTTTCCAGCAAGGCTTCGTATTTTGATTTTTCGATAAAAATCCTGGAACCCGCGGAACAGCATTGGCCCTGATTGTAAAAAATGCCCATGAACATGCCCTTGGCCGCAGCCTCCAAATCCGCGTCCGCAAAAACGATATTGGGGGACTTGCCGCCTAATTCCAACGACAAACGTTTTAGATTCCCCGCCGAGGCTTTGACGATTTCCCGGCCGACTTCAGTGGAACCGGTAAACGTCACCTTGTCCACGTCGTGATGACTCGCCAAGGCGGCGCCGGCCGTCGGCCCGAACCCGGGCACGATATTCACCACGCCTTCCGGAACCCCGGCTTCAAGCAATAATTCGCCCAGCCTTAAGGCCGTCAACGGCGTTTGCTCCGCCGGTTTTAAAACCAAAGTATTGCCGCAGGCCAAGGCCGGGGCAATACGCTCAATGGCCATGAGCAAGGGAAAATTCCACGGAATAATGGCGCCGATGACCCCGACGGGCTCTCGCACCGTGTAATTGAAAAATTTAGCGCCCGGCGCGTAAGGCACGCTGATCGGAATGGTCTCTCCGTGAATTTTGGTCGGCCAGCCCGCCCAATAGCGCAGTAAATCCACAACCAGCGGCATATCGCCTTTGCGGCTTTCGCGGATGGTTTTGCCGTTGTTTAAAGTTTCCAATTGGGCCAATTCATCCGCATGCGCCTCGATCACATCCGCGATTTTGTTCAACAAGCGGCTGCGCTCGGACGCGGTCATTTTCGGCCAAGGCCCCTGCTCAAAAGCTTTGCGGGCCGCGGCCACGGCCCGGTTGATGTCTTCTTGGCCGCCTTCGGCCACGCGCGCCAAAACCTCCGCGGTCGCCGGGTTTAAAGCATCGAACGTTTTGCCTGCAACAGCGTCTACCCATTGCCCGCCGATGAGCATTTTCTTGGGTCCTTTGGATAAAAACGCGCGCACCGAAGCATGAATCTCAAGGGCAACGGTTGCGGACATGAATCCTCCTGTGCAGAGCTCCGGAGGACGCTGGCCCGCCTGAGGCGGGACCCCTGCAGACCTCCTGATCGTATTAATCGCTGTTTTCATGGGCTGACAGCCCTTCAAATTCTACAAGATATGCTATCTTCGCTATTCCCATGCTGGTGAATCCTAAATCAGTCCGCATCTGGGTCATTTTCCTCATCTGCGGCGTCATCGGCGCGGCCCAAGGAGGTTTTCTCTCCTGGGCCCTGCGGGGCAACGCGGCTCAAGCGCAGGAATCCACCGAACCGGTGACGGCCGGCAACGAAGCCCCCTCCTCGGCCAATGCCATCGCTTCCCATATCAAACAAATCAAAGCCGAGCAAACGCCCTTAGACATGCGCCAACGGGCTATTTCGTTCTTGGGCATTTTCGTCATCCTGGCTCTTTGCTGGCTTTTTTCCCCGAATAAAAAAATCATCCCCTGGCGCGTCGTGGGCTGGGGCATGGGCCTTCAGCTTCTATTCGGCATTTTCGTTTTGAAAACCGGTCCCGGCCTTTGGCTGTTCGATAAATTAAACGACGGCATGAACGCGCTGCTGGGTTTCACTCAAGAAGGTTCCGCTTTCCTGTTTCGATCCTTCGTCACCGGGCAGGTGGACAGCTCCTTCGTCAATTTCACCTTTCAAGTGCTGCCCACCATCATCTTCTTCTCCTCGTTTATGACCGTGCTCTATCATGTGGGCGTCATGCAATGGGTGGTGCGTCTCTTTGCGGTGGCCATGTATAAAACCATGAAAACTTCCGGCGCCGAAACCCTCTCCAATGCCGCCAATATTTTCGTCGGGCAGACCGAAGCGCCCCTGGTCGTCAAGCCCTATATCGAAAAAATGACGCAAAGCGAATTGATGGCCATTATGGTGGGCGGCTTCGCCAACACCGCAGGCGGGGTGCTGGCCGCTTATGTGGGCATGCTCAGGGATTTCTTTCCGGATGTGGCGGGGCACATGATCGCTCAATCCGTGATGAGCGCGCCCGCGGCTTTGGTCTGCGCCAAACTGGCGTTTCCGGAAACCAAAGAGCCTGAAACCCGCAGCAAAATGCATGTCGAAGTCAAAAAAATCGACGCCAACGCCATCGACGCCGCCAGCCGGGGAGCCACGGAAGGGCTGCATCTGGCTTTTAACGTGGCGGCCATGCTGCTGGCTTTTATCGCCTTAATCGCCATGGCCAATGCGCTGTTGGGCCAAGCCGGGAATTTGATCGGATGGCCCAACCTTTCCCTGCAACAAGTCTTCGGCTGGGTTGGCTGGCCCCTGGCCTGGATTATGGGCGTTCCA
Organism: Elusimicrobiota bacterium; assembly: GCA_016180815.1. Classification (NCBI taxonomy): domain Bacteria; kingdom Pseudomonadati; phylum Elusimicrobiota; species Elusimicrobiota bacterium. The sequence goes on along the minus strand of JACPAN010000009.1, from coordinate 49,217 downwards.
AGCCAGGATTGTTTTACCGTCGGGCAGCTCTTGGGCGTGAAAACCGTGGTTAATGAATTCGTGGCTTATCTGCAATTAGCCGACATGCTCAAAACCGGAACGCCCTTATCGTATCGCTCGGTCGTGATCGCGACCTACGCGCTGTCGGGATTCGCCAATTTTTCTTCCATCGCCATTCAAATCGGCGGCATTTCCGGCATTGCGCCGACTAGGCGCCATGATTTAGCCAAGCTGGGGTTAAGGGCCATGATCGTGGGCGCGCTCGCCTCATTCACCACAGCCACCATCGCCGGGCTTTTGATTTAACAGCCGGCTAAGGAATCCGCCAACCGGCATTTAGCTCATCCAGAAGACCGTTAATCTTTTCTTTGCCGCCGGGATCGACTTGAGCCAAACCCGTCAAAAACTCCTCCATATTCATCGGGCCGCCGCGAACACGCGTGAGCCGATTCAAACCGGCAATGATTTCACGCTCGGAAGCGCCCAAATATTTCCAAATCAGCAAAACCACAAACCACTCATTCGCCTGCTGCTCAAGCCAAGGCTTCTCGATCCAGGCCGGCGATCCGACTTCCACGATGAGATTTTGAATCGGATCATTACCGCTGCCGCGGCTAACAGCCATAACCGATGCAAACGGTCCCCGGGTCAGGGCTATGGCCATGCCGTCAGCCAATCCTTCATCCAGGGCGTGGAAAGGGCTGGTCCGGGCGTCCATCGCCAGCAGCAGGCTGCCGTCGGCACGGTCAAAAATCGATTCATCGTGGCAAGAGCCCAGGGACTCCGCCAGAAGCTGATAGGCTTTTCGCGATGAATTTCTGATCACCTGGTCGGAGAATACGGCATGACCCAGCTCATGATAAAAAACCCGGAACGGGTCGTCGCCGGTGCAAGTTCCGGGCATAAACAGCACCGCAATACGACGTCGAGTAAAATCATAATGCCCCCCTTCGCAGGTATGGCCGAATTCAACGGTTACAGGCTCGTCAAGGCGCTGGACCATTTCTCCCAAAGGATTGACCCTGGAGCTGGCCATCAGGCAAACGATCTCCTGAATAAATTTTTTATGGACGGAATCCGTAATGAGATTAAGATTGCCCCTGTTGATGATGCGGCCGTCGTAACTCAAAATCAACAGCCGCTCGACCCCGGCGTAAAGAGGCGCCCGGTCGGAAAATTCACAAGGCCGGCCCAAATACGGTCGCTTGGATTTGGAACCGCCTTGGGAGTCCGGTGGTTTCTGAGCATGAAGGCCGGACGCCGCCAGCAATACGGCAGCCGCCGTGGACAACACCGCCTTATGGAGTAAACGGCCCATTACTGCTGAGGATACACCGAGCAACCACCAAGCGCAAGGACAGCCCTAATTTCTAAAATAATATTTTCAATAGACTCAACCAATACGATGATAAGGAGAATTTTAAGATGAATGCGACAAAAGCCTTCCGCCCATCAGACTATCAGCTTGAACTTCCCGTCAATGACATCATCCGGACAGAATCCCCGTCGGCGGATGCCGTTTCTTTCGATGTTCTTTTCGTGGGGGCCGGGCCGGCTAGCCTGGCCGGCGCGATCAAACTTTCGCAGCTTGTTAAAGAAGAAAACGATCGGACGAACGGGGCCTTCGGCCAAGTGACCATCGGGGTCCTTGAAAAATCCGCGGAGGTCGGGCATCACATTCTTTCGGGAGCGGTGATCAACCCTCGAGCCTTCAACGAACTTTTCCCGGCAATTCCGCTCTCGGAACTTCCTTTTGAGGGTCCGGTCAAACAAGACGCCGTCTATTTCCTGACGCCTAAGCAAGCGTTTCGCCTGCCCACTCCTCCCACCATGCATAATCAAGGCTTTTACGTCGCTTCCCTCTGCAAGGTTGTGCGCTGGCTGGCCGAAAAAGCTCAGGAAGCCGGGGTGGATATTTTAACCGGTTTTCCGGTCAGCACGCTTTTGGTTCAGGGTGATAAAACGGTCGGCGTGCGCACGACGGATTCCGGCCGGGGCCGTCAAGGCGAACCTTTATCGAATTTTCAACCGGGGACCGATATCACGGCTAAAACCGTGGTGCTAGGAGAAGGGACCAGGGGTTATCTGACCCAAGCCTTCCTCAAGTGGCAAAACATTCAATCTCCTAATCCCCAAATCTACGCCCTGGGCGTCAAAGAAGTATGGAAAGTCCCCAAAGCGCACGATGCGGTTGTGCATACCATGGGCTGGCCGCTCAATACCCGCACCTTCGGCGGCAGTTTCTTTTACCCCTTAAAAGATAATCACGTGGCCCTGGGGTTGGTGGTCGGCTTAGATTATGGCGATGCCTCTTTGGATGTGCATTATCTTCTTCAACAGCTCAAACAACATCCCTTCTTCCGCAAGTATTTGGAAGGCGGACAAATCGTGGAGTCCGGAGCCAAAACGATTCCGGAAGGCGGTTATTGGTCTCTCCCTTCACGCTTATCCGGTTCGGGCGTCCTTATTGTCGGCGATTCAGCCGGCCTGGTGGAGGTCGCCTCCCTCAAGGGCGTTCACTATGCCATGGCCTCCGGCATCCTGGCGGCTGAAACCTTATTCGAGGCGCTGAAATCGAAAAACTTTTCCGATCAATCCCTGGCCGCTTATGATCAAAAAGTGCGCGACAGCTTTATCCATCAGGATCTTTATCGACGCCGGAATATGCGGCTGGCCTTTAAAGAAGGTTTCTGGCTGGGGTCTATTAAAGCCGGCCTCTCTTTGATCACGGGCGGCGCTCTTTTCGGCGGCCGCGTCCCTGCGGAACCCGACAGCCGCGCGATCCGCAATGGAACGGAAAAAACGAAATTTTCCCCCGACGGCAAACTCACCTTCTCTAAATTGGATATGGTGAACCAAGCAGGCAACTCAACGCGAGACAATATCCCGTCTCATCTCTTGGCTTCGAAAGAGATTAACCCGGCTTTAGCGGAGTTTTACGCGAGCGTCTGCCCGGCTGGGGTTTATGAGGTTGTGGAGGGCTCGCTCCGGATTAATCCGCCCAATTGCATTGATTGCAAAGCCACCGACGTCGTCGCTCCCAGATGGTCCCCTCGAGAAGGCGGAAGCGGCCCAAGATATACGCGAATGTAAGAAGAAGGGGACTAAGCTACGTCCCCTTTTGTTACTTCCGCCCCGAGAGTCGCTTTCACTTTAGACAACAAATCTTCGGACCGAAACGGCTTAGCCAGAAAACCGGCGACATTACCCGCCTTCTCGAACAGCGTTTTGGCCGGTTCAAGAGCGGTCAAAATCAAAATAGGGATATTTTGCGTGGCTTTTTCCTGGGCCATTTTAGTCTGAAGCGAATAACCGTCCACGCCGGGCAGCATCACATCCAAGACCAAAAGGTCGGGCCTGGTTTCCACAATAGCTTCCCATGCCCTTCGCCCGGTGTCGCAAGTCGCCACCCGGTGACCGGCGCCTTCCAGGATGATGCGGATTAAATCCAGCATCTCCGGCTCATCGTCAATGACAAGAATTTTCGCCATAAATGCTTCCTGCGCCGATCAAAAGGCTTTTACTTGCCGCCTTTGGAGGCTTTTTCTTTATCGTGGGCTCCGCCGTAAAGCTCGCTAAAACGGGCCGGGTGTTTCTCTTTAAACTTCGCCAATAGCCCCTTTCGATGCGCCTGCCATTCGTCTTTCTTGGCGCCGATTTTTCTTTGCACGGAATCATAGACCAGGAAATTCCAAATCTGCTTGCCTTCATCCTTGCTGATCTCGCAGCCGGGCTTGGCCATCATGCGCTTGACATAGCGCTGCCAGATGTCGCCCTCGGGCTGCAAAACGTTTTTATCCTGGAAAAGAGCCGGCTGGCTTTTTTTAAGATCCGCCACTTTCTTATTGCGCTCCGCGACATCTTTGCCATCGGGCTCAAAAAACTGGGAATTGAGCGGACGCACGACTTCGTGACACTTGGCGCATTTAAGTTTCATCGCAGCAAACGCCTTCTTGTGAACGTCCGGATAAGCCTTGAGGTGTTTCTCCTCATAATCCTTGACGAATTGATTGCGCTCATCGGCCGTCATCCACGTCATGTCATTGGCATAAGGCTGAGCTAAAGCCTTGGCTTTTTCCGCTTCGAAAGAAGACCCCTCTTCTTTTTTGGCCTTGGTTTTACCCTTCGCGTCGGCCGCATAAGACGTTCCCAATAAAAAGCCTGTCACTAAAGCCCCGAAAATAAAAATTGACGCGCTGTTGATTGTTCGCCGATTCATCGCGTGAAACCTCCTGATTGATTGGAAATTAAAACTGGACACTTGGATTCTGGCAAGTTGCACGATCTTTTTCAAGATTCGCCCAATCCGTCATTCTTTGCGGCGATCCGTCACCACCAGCGAAACCTTCCGATCGCCCGAAGACTTGGCGTACGTTTTCAGCTCGGACGCCAATTGGGCCAAGCGCGCGTAATGCTCGATGGTCTTTGATTCCGTGTCCACGACGGCGATGGAGAGGGTCATCAGCGGAAATTCCTGCTCCTGACCCCTTCGACCCCTGGTCACGATAAAGCCGCGCTCGCGCTCCTTGTCGGCGTAGAACATGGGCGATTGCCGGTCGAAACGTTCGGCGATGATTTGCGCCCGGGCCGCGGCGCCTTCAATGCGGCCGAGAGTGATGAAATCATCGCCGCCGATATGGCCCACGAAGTCATCCGGGTCGCCCTTGGCATCCGTTGTTTCGATGATGACTTGGGCCAAGGCTTTGATGACTTCATCGCCTTTCTTGTACCCATAAAAATCGTTATAGGCTTTGAAATGATCGATGTCGATATACGTGAAGGCGAAGAGCTGCCCGGATCTTAAGCGCCGCAGAGCCTCCTCCTCGATCGCCGGGCCGCCGGGCAAGCGCGTCAAAGGATTGGCGCCTAATTGCTGGGAGCTTCTGCGCAAAATACCGTTGATGCGCGCGTCCAATTCCCCGGCGTGAAACGGCTTGGCCAAATAATCGTCCGCGCCCAAAGCCAAACCCTGAATTTTATCCGGGATTTGCCGGCGGGCCGTCAAAAAAAGAATGGGCACATAGCGCGTGCGCAAATTCTGGCGCAGTTCCTTGCAGACTTCAAATCCGGAAAGATTGGGCATTTGAACGTCCAGGATAATCAAATCCGGAGGATTGCCCAAAGCGAATTTCAAGGCCTCCAGGCCGTCGACGGCTTCCACGACCTCATGGGCCTGGGTTTTTAAGTGGCTGACCACCAAACGCCTGAGATCCGGCTCATCATCGACAACCAGGATTCTGGCCATAAATTTGTCCTCAATAATACGTCAACTGGAAACGGATGTATAGCGCGCCAAGCAAAATTGCCACAACCGCAAGGACGCGGCCACGGAACCCGCGGCCAGAAACACGGCAAAAACCACCCAAGGCCAGCTTAATAAGCCCAGCAACGCCTTGGCCGGGAAACTCGTCATCACGGCCACGGGGATCACGAACGTCAGAAAAAACCGCATGCCCTCGGTGTAAATATCCGAAGGAAAGCGCCCTAAAATCATCAGGTCCCGGTACAGCCAAATCGTGTTCTCCAATTGCTGCGTGGCGACCGCGACGGCGGCCACGCACACATGAATGGCGAAGGCAATAGCCACGCCGCCCGCGACCAACAGTAAATACAGCGCCAAGCGATCCGCGCCCAAGGCTTCGGCAGGCAAATGCCCCATGGCCCAGAACGTCAGAACAATCACGGGCACGGCCGTCAAAAAATCAAGGATATCCACGGTTTGGCAAGCGATGCGAAAGAGCGGGTTCGCGGGATGAAGAAGGTAATAATCGAGCTCGCCCTCCACGACGATGCGGCGGATGCCGTAAATGCCCCGGAAAAAAAGCTGGGCCATCAAATCCACGAGATTGAACGTCAAAAAGAACAAAGCGGCTTCGGGCAACGTGTAACCGCGCAGAGAATTCGTATGCCGGAAAATCGCCACGATGAACATAAAGAAAAAAATAAGCCGCACCAGCTTGCCCAATAGCCAGCCCAGGGAATTGATCCTCGTGGCCCAAACCTCGGCGAAACTCATCTGCGCCAGACGAAACCAGATGCGGCCATAGCGGCGCAGGGTTTTCATGAGATTGCTTCGCTTCGCTCGCAATGACAGAATCATAGCAATGTGGATTCTCATGGGTCTTTCCGCAGCTCTGCTTCACGCCACGGAAGGGGCCTGGTGCAAACATCTCTCCAGGCGCGGTTTTTCCAGCGGTATCATGTCCCTGGCTTTATTCCTTTTCGCCGTGCCCGTTTATTTCGCCGCGCTGCTGAGTTCGGAAGTACCCGTTTTAGGCCCGGCGTTCTGGCCCGCGGCTTTGGGAAGCGCCGCCATCAATCTCGTTTCCATCTTTCTTTACATGAAAGCCATCAGCGTTGGAGAGTTAGGCGCGGTTTTCCCCTTGATCGCGCTTTCACCGGCTTTTATGCTGTTGACCAATCCGATTCTCTTGGGCGATCACGCCGGCTTAGGCGGCTTGACCGGTCTGCCCCTGGTCTGCCTCGGCGTCTACCTTTTAGGATTGAAGCCCGGAATGCCCTGGACCGAGCCGCTGAAATTCACGGACAAATCCCACCGTTATGCCCTGTCCTGCGCGCTGATGTGGTCCGTGGCCGCCAACTTGGACAAACTGGGCACGGTTCATTCATCGCCTGCGTTTTTCCTGATCGTCCGCGATTCCATCACGGCCTCGGGCATTCTGGCGCTTATTTTTCTGCGCCGGCCGGGCGAACTCTCGCGCCTGGGCACATTGTCCGGCATCGCCAGCCTGGCTTTGATCGGCCAGCTCTCCGCCGTCGCCGGCATTATTCAAATCAAGGCTCAGTTGTTGACCCATGCCGCTTATCCGCTGGCGATTAAACGATTGGGCCTGGTGGCTGCCGGCATTTACGGCAAAATTTTCTTCGGGGAAGAGCTGGGGTTTAAGCGCGTCGCGGCTTGGCTGGCCATTCTAGGGGGCCTGGGGCTGATGATCCTCAAGCCATAAACCAGGCTTATCCGCCCTCGGCTTGGTAGGATTGCAACCCCCGGCGCCATAATGAACGGACGATAAAATAAAAACAGCCGATCCAGCCCAAAAGAATGCCGATGCCGGCGGCGATCTCCTGTGGATTTAAGCGCTCGAGATAAACGTTAAGGGGAAAATAGACAAGGTAGGGAAACGGCAGCATTAATAAAAATTCACGCGCCGCGGCCGGCAGCACATCCAGCGGAAAAAACGCGCCCGAGCAGAATTCCATCACCAACGACGCCGCCCACAAAAACCCGATGGATTCCGCGCTCCAAAAACCCGAAGAGGCCAAGGACAGGCTGATCAAATAATAAAGAATGAGAGCCAGGCCCACGCAAGCCAAAGCCCAAGCTAAATTCGCCCAAGAATCCGGCCAATAGAGATCGGCCTTTAAAAGAAAAGTCAACATCCCGACCTCAACAACCGCCGCGGCCAGGCGAATGATTTTATCCGAACAATCGAGCGCGAACTGATACCCGAACATATTCACCGGACGCATCAAATGCGCGGAGAGGCGCCCTCTGGCGATTTCCCAGGTCAACTCAAAGGCCCGGCTGGATAAAACCAAGGCGCGCAATAAGCTTAAGCCCAGGACATAAGTCAACATTTGGGAGCGAGTGTAACCGAGGAATTGATCCCCACCCTGCCCTGTCCCGATCAAAGCCGACCATAGAAAATAAAGGGACAACACAAGGGACAGGCTGCGCACCCGCTCCATCATAAAGGAAGCGCGCCTGGACAGGGCCTCCGTCAGGTTTAACAAAAAAACGCGTAGATACTTGCGCATGAACCCGTATTAAAGCGTTTTCAACCCCCCGAAAAAGCCGTAAAACCGGCCTTGACAACGCCCAAACCAGGGGGTATTAAAAGAATAGAGCGTTTGGGTTAATAATTGATATGGGACTGCTTGAGGGAGTCATTCCTGCTATTTCGATTGTTTCGGGCACATTATTTTTAATGCCCGCCCTCCTTTACCTGATTCCCTTTGCCGCTATTTTTCTTTTTCTAAGCGGGGCTCCGTCCGAAGCTGCCTCGATGGAAAGCGCTGAAACCGTCAAACCGGCGGTGCAATATGCCGTCATGAAAATAAATACTTTTGATGAGATTGCTTCGGAGGCAGCGCCTCCTCGCAATGACAGAATTGAGGGAATTACTATCCCATATTTTGAAACCGCGGCCGGCCAGGCCTTGCTATTAACCGATGATCATGCCGTTTATTGGCTTTCCAGCGAGCAACCAGGCAATCTCTACTTTATGCTGAGCCGACAGAGTTCGGCCCTTTCGCCCCCTCAAACCGCAACCCAAGCGACCGTACCGGCCGCCGAGCCCAAAACCCAAACGCTCGAATCTAATGCGGCTCGCGGACGGGCTCCGCCGGACAGGTGGTCGCGATGAAAACGCCGATCCCCGCCTTCCCCAAATCCCTCCAAACCAGAACCGAAGCAGAACAAAAAATATGCCGAACGCTTTCCATCGAAAATCGCGCTGAATTCGCATTCCCGTCATTGCGAGCGAAGCGAAGCAATCTCATGAAAAGACGAAAATGGAGACGGTGGTTTCTCTCGCTATTTCTGTTCGTAATAACTAAACAACTAAGCTACGTCCCCGATGCTTATGCCGGGTGCGGCGTTACCGGCGGCGCCACGCCGTTTGTCCAATTCACCACCGGGCTATGGACCTCGACCGTCACGATCAGCGTGGACATCACGGGGAACACGGAAGACGCCTGTTTCTACGCCATCCAGTCCACTTACACGCTCGATGGAATCGACGCCACAAAATACGTGCAAACCGACGGAACGCTCGGTGACGGCCTTGCGTACCTTCAAGATACCGGCGGCTTTGAATTCGAAAAACTTACCACCGGACTGATTCCGGGAACGACCTACTATTTGACAGCGGCTTCAGCCGATGATGGCGCGGGGGCGGATACCACGGTTTTCGGCGGCACGCCCCCTTTCAAAATGATCACCAAGCCGGGCATGGCCTTGGGCGTCGGGACAACGACGGGGACTTGGCAATCGGACAGCCGGTTTTATTTCAAGCCCTATTTCTTCGGCGACACGATTGCGGATAACTATCAATACAAATGGGATCAAAATTCGGCGGCCTGGGACGGGACCTCGCCTGACGCCACCGTCACTTCATCCGCCAACTCAACGCGCACGGCCACGGCCACCGGGGACTGGTATTTCCACGTCCGCTTCCGGGACGCATCGAGCAATATCCTGTCCCGGCAAGACCTTGGGCCGTTTAAGTTCGACAATATCCCCCCCGCCATCGCCAACGTGGATTGCCGTCAAAAAGATGAAGCGACCTGGGTCGACGCGACGGGAGATACCTGTTCCGCCATTAATATCTCCACTCCGGCTGTGCGCGCCGATGTCCAGGACAGCCTTTCCGGGATCGTGATCGGCCAGCAAAAATTGGGCATCGCTTCAGGGACCGTGCTTTATTTGGACTTCGAGGAATGGCCGCCCAAAGATAAATCCGGATACAATCATACCGTGTCCACCGGCGGCGTCGACGGCCTGGCTCAAACCGGCAGCGGGCGCTTCGGCTCGGCCATGGATAAAACGTCGGACGATCAATTCGTCAAAGTCGATACCATGACCGCCCTCGTCGGCACCGCGGAAATTACCATAGAACTCTGGTTCAACAAAATTCCTTATGACGGCGATAGCATGGGCCTGCTCTCTTTCACTAATCAGCCTGCCTCCGGTTTTTGCGACGCCTCAGGCGGAGGCGACGGGGGTTTAAAGCTGGCGTTGGACTCGGCGGCGCCGGGCATAATTTTGATATCAAATGGAGGCGGCGGAATTCCGGCAACAAAACAGGATCAATTCGACTCCAACAAAGCCGAGTGGCACTATCTGGCCGCCACCTGGAACAACGCGGCCACGGAAAATGTTCTTTATCTTGACGGCAAGGAATTAGGCCGGCAAAGCGGAGTTGCGGCCCCGACTTTCAACAGAAATCTTGACATCGGCTGCGACGCCGTAGCCGTCGGCGGCAGAAATTTCCAGGGAAAAATCGATGAACTCCGTATTTCAAAACGCGCGCTCTCCCCCGAAGAAATCGCGACTAATTATTTTTCCGGCGCCAGGAAATTCACGCGTGACGGGGGCGCGAACTGGGTCATCGATCCCTCGACTCACCTGGCCACAGGCGCGGTCGAGATCGCAGGCACGACCGGAGACACGATTGTCAGAAAAGCCACGGGAACGGCTAATTTCTGGAACGCTCATACCACGAACAATCAAATGGTGTATTTGATCCGCGATCAAGCCGGCAATGTGTCCACCGGTCCGGTCACCACCATGGAAATTCCCTACACCGCGCCCTCGTTCACAAATGAAAAGTGTCAAACTTCAGACGGCGCCGCCTACATCACCTGCGGGGACCCGACAGCGACCGCCAACGATATCACAACCAACTTGCGCATTACGGTTCAGGCCAATGCCCCGGCGCCCTTGCGCATTTCAACGGCCCCTGTTTCCATCTCTTCGGACACCGTGCTTTACCTGGACTTTGAAGAATGGCCGCCTAGGGATAAATCAGGGTACGGAAATCATCCGACTCAAATCTACGGCAATGCCCAGCAAACCACCTCGGGCCGTATCGGCAAAGGATTGCTGCTTGACGGAACCGGGGATTATTTGGCCATGCCCGCAGGCGCTGGGTTTCCCACGGACAGCCAAACCGCGGCCACGGTCATGGCCTGGGTGAAATTTACTAATCCGGCTCAACAAAGGCTTTTTTCTCAATACGCCGGATCCACGGACGGGGGATTCGTGCTGGACGCATCGAGCGGTGTCGGCGGCCCCCAGTTTTTTGCCAGCGATCAAAATGCCGTCGGCTCCATCGGCATGCTGCTTAATGACAATAAATGGCATTTAATCGCGGGCGTGTATGATCCCAATGCCTCGGGCGCCCGGCGCAAACTCTATATCGACGGCGTGTTGAACAACAGCAATGACGTGGCCGCAAATTATGACCCGGTGGCCGCCGTTTATATCGGCTGCGGACAATCCGGCAGTTTATGCGTCAACGGCACCGCGGATGAAATCAAAGTCGTCAAGCGCGCCATGACCGAGGATGAAATCTGGTCCGACTACAACGGCACGCGCTTTCGCTTTTCAACGGACGGCGGAACCACTTGGATTTCCTCCAACACTTGGGCCGGCGTCCCGGCCATCGACTCCGCTCCGGTCAATTACCATATCCTTCGCAATTTCGCTCAATTACAAGAGGGCGCACGCCTATCCTGGGAAGCCGAGGTCATGATGTCCACGCAAACGCCGTTTTTTCAAGAACACGCGAGCAACAACAAAATCCGTTACTATGCCCAAGACGCGATCGGCAATATCGTGACAAAAGAGTTGACTGTAGCCATACCCGCCGCCAATCCCGCCATTTCCAACGACCGCATCACCAATTCATTCGGCACATCGCTATCCGGCATCGCGTCTAACTGGACGAATATCTTCAACCCTAATATCATCACGGATATTCAAGATACGGGCGCGGGTTTGGCCACGCATGATGTATCCAGCCGCACTGTTCTTTATCTGCCTTTTGACGAAGGATCGGGAACGACGACTCTTGATTTATCCTCCAATGGCGCCGTCGGCACTTTCTTCGACAGCCCCAGTTGGGTTCCCGGGGTTTTGGGCAACGGCTTGTATATTGACGGCTCGGATTACGTTGAAATGAGCACGATAGCGGCCGCCAACAGCTTAACTGCCATCACGGTTCAAGCATGGCTAAAAATAAACTCCGGCTCGTTGCGAACCATCTTGAGCAAACAAAGTCCCGGCGTTACACCGTACTTCACTTTTCTCCTGGGTGGAAGCGGCGGCATAACCGGCGCGCCTACTTTTTTATTAACCAACGGCTATGACAACGCCAAGACTCCCGTCAATGACGGGCGTTGGCATTTCCTCGTTGCCACCAATAACGGCTCAACCACAAAAATATATATCGACGGCGCGCTGGACACGACGATTGCTCATGCTCTCAACATCAACAGCACGGGCACCATCAAAATCGGCAGAGAGCCTCTCTTCGGGTGGGGCTCCCTGGTGGGCGCTGTCGATGAAGTGAAAATATTGAACTATGCGCGGCCCCAAGCCGAAATCCAGGCCGAATACCGCCGGGGTATCGCGCGCACGCACGAAGTGGCGATTTCAACGAATTCCGGTTCCAACTATTTCAACATCCAGCCCGCGTCCGTGGCGGTTTCCGGCGTGGACGGTTCCAACAGCCTGGAATTGCTGACGGCCAATATGGCGCCTGCAGTCTGCCCCGCGGGGTGGACGCGCGGGCCGGCAGGTTCCTCCTTCGCCCAGTCCTGCTATCGTTTAGGCAGCGTCAATGTCGACTGGACCCGGGCTCGCGACGCCTGCCGCAACATGGGAGCCGATCTGGTCTCCATCAATACCGCCGACGAATGGGAATTCATTCTCCATCGATTGCTCAGCAGCGGCTATCTAGCTCCCAATCACACGGCCATCGGCGCCAGCAATGGAGCCGCCTTCGGCATCGAGGGCACGCAGGGCAGCGATTATTGGGCGGACGGCAGCGGCGTGACCTATAACCGCTGGCAAGCTTGGCCAAGCGGCACGGAAAGCTGCGCTTATGTGGATACAGGCAACCCGGGCGCCGGCACTTGGCTTTTTTGGCGCCCCATCGGTTGCGCGACTGCTTTCAGCATGCGCGATTTGTGCGAAATGCCGGCTGTCACCTTCAAAGAAGGCTCAAGCAACCGGGTCCGAGTTTCCGCCTACGATCAAGGCGGCAATAAAACTGAAACGGCCTACACCGCCAACGTTGATTTCACGGCTCCCCTGCCGCCCACCTTCGCCATGAACGAACCCCTGGGTTGGCCGCAAATTTCAACGGTGCCGGCTAATTTGAGCTGCTTTTATCAAGTCGTCGCCGCCAGCGGAAACTTTTACCTGCTGGGCGGAATCATCAATTCCGACTGTTCGGCCGCCAATGCCCAAGCCGGCGTTTATCGCGCGCCCGTCAACGCGGACGGACAAATCGGGACCTGGGTCGCGGACACGTCCATGCCCGCGGTGCGCTATGCTCATGGGGCCTTCGCCCACAATGGACGTATTTACGTTTTAGGAGGCTTAAATGCCGGTGGCGTGCGCCAAAATACTCTCTGGCACGCACCCATCAACAGCAACGGTTCTTTAGGGGCTTGGGTGGATTCATCCGCCAATTATTTACCGAGCAACCGCTTCGGCGAAAACAACGCAGCGGTTGCCGCGCAAATGAACGGCTTTATTTATTACCGCACGGATTACACCTATAGCACCAGCACCTCGGTCTGGGTCGCTAAAATCAATAGCGACGGCAATTTAAGCTCCTGGAAACTCAATCCGTTTTCCATGCCCGAATTCACGGCAGGCGGAAACGACGCATGGCAGTTCATCGGATTCCGGGACACGCTTTATGGCATCAACGGCTCCAACTCCGGAGCGGACGATCTCTGGCACGCCAAAGTCACGGACGCGGAAGGAAGGCTCTCCACCTGGACTTGGCTGCAAAACACGGTCAACCCGCTGGCGGAAGGCTCAGGATACGCCCTGTTTAACAACCGCCTGTTTAAATCCGGCGGCAATAGCGCCGCCAATCAAACGACTGTTTCCTATACGGCCTTAAACAGCGACGGCAGTCCGGGCTCCTGGAGCAATTTCTCAGTCAGCTTGTCCACGGGCCGCTCCTCAAGCAAAGTGGTCCCTTACGGCAATAAGGTGTATGTTTTCGGCGGCAATCCTTACAGCGGTACTTATCAAACCTCGGTTTTAGCCGGCGAATTTTCCTTCCCCGGAGTTACCTCGACCGTTCATGGGCAACTCGACGTCTCTTTTTCAGCCGGGGCAGCCGACAAATCCGGGGGCTCCGGGCTTCATGCCACGCCTCATCGCGTGATCGTGACCAGCACTACTGATTGCAGCGGGACCCCGATTTATGATTCCGGATGGACCACGGGCAACGGGCCGTTTTCCGCGACCGGGCTTTCCACGGCGACCGCCTATTTCATCCAAGCCAAAAGCCGCGACGCGGCCCTAAACGAGCAAGCGAACGGCTGCTTCGGGCCGTTTTACACGGAAGATAAAACGCCTCCCCTGCCGCCGAGCTTTACATCCACCGGGGAACCCGTCGCTTGGTCGACGGCCGCGGCCCTGCCCAGACCCATTTATAGCCCCGGCGGGGTTGTTTACAACGGCCGCGTTTATGTCGTAGGCGGTTATGACAGCACGATACCCACCTACTTAAACACGATTTACATGGGCACGATCAATTCAACCGGCACCATCTCAAGCTGGAGCGAATTATCCGGCAATGCCTTGGCCACAGCGCGCAGCGCTCCCGGGGTTGTCGTCTATAACGGCCGGATGTATGTGGTCAGTGGATACGCCACGCCCACCGTTGTTTACGCCACGGTCAACCCTGACGGCACTTTGGGATCATGGAACTCAGCCCCGAGTCTGCCGACGACGCTCAACGAACCCAATGTGTTTGCGGCCAACGGTTATCTTTACGCCCTGGGCCCCGACGCCGGGTCGTTTTCCGCAAAAATCAACGCCGATGGAACTTTAGACTCCTGGAGAAAAATCCATCCGATGTATCAAGCGGACAGCAGTCAACGCGGCAGCGTTTATTTCAACGGTAAAGCTTATGCCGTGGGCCGGGGTTACCAAGGATGCTGCGCGGGCGGCGACGCTGTTTTCGCCCAAGCGTTGGGCGACGGCAGCATCGGTCCCTGGACACAAACCGGCAATGATCATCCACAGCCTGGATACACAGACGACATGGTCGTCTTAAACAACAGGCTTTATCGCATCGGCAATTACCAAGGTGGAACAATAGCCCGAACCCCATATTTCACATCCATTAATAAAGACGGATTAATGAGCGCTTGGACCGCGGGTTCCAATCTGCTGCCCTTGCCTAGAGACTACGCCTTGCTGCTGGCGGCCAATAACACCCTTTTATTCATCGGAGGACGCAACGGTGCTACGTCTCAAAGCACGGTTTATTCAGCCTCTGTTCCGGTTTCCGGCATCACCATCCCCCTGCCGCGTGATTTGAACATCTCCTTTAGCCCGGCCGTCGACAATATCGCGCTGCCCGCCAATCCGTATTTCGTCGAAGTTTCGTCAAAGCCCGACTGTTCCTGGACTTATCGCAGTTCCGGCTGGATGGCCTCGACATCCCTGGGCTATTCAGACTCCATCGAAGGCGGAACATCCTATTACACCCGGGTTAAGGCCCGGGACGCTCAACTCAATGAATCCGATTGGAACGGCTGTTTCGGACCCTACTTCGTGCCGATCGCGGTTTACGCCGAGGTGACGGACATGGCTCAAACGGCCGTCCAGCAAGACGCCACGACCACGACGCTAAAAGTGCGCCTCTGGACCGAGCTCAATCAAACCGCGTATTTTTCAGGCTTGAACGTTTTGAAATTAGGCGATTTGCCGGACGCGGACATCCAGGAAGTTTCGATCTGGTACGACAACGACGGCAACGGGCAATGGTCCTCGGCCTCGGACATCAGGATCGGGGACTTGGCATCGTTCAGCCAAGGCTCCTCGACCGTCACCATCGCGGGCGGCCAGCCGCAGGCCAATTTAAGCGTCTCAACCAAAACTTATTTCGTCACGGTCCGGCCCAAAGTTTCGGCCCTGCCCTTCACCACCGTCGGGCTTCGCGTTGCGGATGTCAATGCCTTGGCCTTTACGGCGCCGGCCAGAGCACGGGCGTTCGGCACGTCGTTCCCTCTGGATTCCGGCCAGGCCTCGGTCGCGGACGGGCCCAGCAGCGTCAGCGTCACGTCCACAAGCACGCTCGCGCCCTTTGAAGCCTTTTCCGGGCAAACCGGATTGGCCATGCTTAAATTCCGGGTCTCCGTGGATTCGGGCACCGCGGAAATTTCTTCGGTCACGGTCAGGAGGCTGGGCACCGGGGTCGACGGCGACGTGTCCGCGGTGCGCGTGTATCGCGACAACGGCAACGGGGCGTTCAACTTGAGCGAAGACACGGTTTTAGGAGGAGCGCAGAGCTTCTCCTCGGATTGGACGACGTATACGGTCACGTCCATCGATCAGGGCACGCGCACGGTGCGCCAGGGACAGAACGTGGACTTTTTCATCGCCCTGGACATCTCGGGTTCCGCGGCCAACGACAATACCGTCGGCGTTGAAATCTCAAGCACGATTTATCTGCGCTGGAAGGGAGCGTACGACGCCACCGCGGCTTCGGCCACCATCCCTGCGGCCTCCGCGCTGACGACCATCAAAGTCGCGATCCCGGATGTGACCGGACAGCGCTCCACCGCCACCTGGTACGGCGATCCCAATTTCATTTTCAACGCCAATTTCGGCGCTCAGGGCATCGACCACATCCATTATCTCTGGGATCAAAGTCCGACCCATGCCTGGGGCGGGGACCCGCATACGGAAGGCATCTTGTGGAATGCCGGAAAAGCCACGATGACGGCCACGGCAACGGGATCGTGGTATTTGCACGTGGTCGGCTATAAAGCGCCAGAATCGGTGGGCGCGATCAGGGATTACGGCCCTTATGACTTTGACGGCGCACGCCCGGCGTTATCCTCCATCCAATGCCGCAAAAAAGACGAAACAACCTGGGTGGCGGCATCGGGCAATACCTGCGCAGGCATTGATATTTCAACGCCCACCATTCGTATGAATGTCCAGGACGCGAATTCCGGTTTGGCCATCGGGCAACAGGCTTTGGGTGTTTCCTCCGGCACCGTGCTTTATCTGGACTTCGAAGAATGGCCGCCGGTGGATAAATCCGGGTATGCCAATGTCATCAGCACCATAGGACCAAATGGATTGGCGCAAACCGCCAACGGGCGCTTCGGCAATGCCATGGAATCATCAGCTGACGGGCAATACGTGCGGGTCAGCACGATCAGCGTTCTCGTCAACGCCACCAAAATCACTTCTGAGCTTTGGTTCTATCAAACCGTGGCCGACGCCGCGCTCCAATGGATGGTCATGGATGAAGCAACCAATTTCCGCATGGCCGTGGATGACAACGGCGTCGGGGGATTGAGATTGGACGGCAATGGCGGCACGATGGGGTTCGCGACAGGGCGGGATCAGTACAAAAACAATTTACCAGCCTGGCATTATTTCGTGGTAACAGCCGATAATGACGCCGACTTGTTCATTATTTATCTTGACGGCAAAGAAACAGCGCGCGTCACATCCACGCAATTGGCCACTTTGCCTGGCAATATCGTCATTGGAAGCTCTAACGGCGGCGGCAACACGTTCCGCGGCCGTATTGATGAGGTGCGCCTGTCAAATAGAATTCTTTCGCCGGAAGAAATAGCTGCCAATTATTTCTCCGGCGCCCGTAAATTCACGCGCGACGGCGGCGCGACCTGGGTTATCGATCCTTCCACGCACACGCCGGTCGGCGCGGTGCAGGTTGCCGGAACCAACGGCACAACGGCAGTCCAGACCGCGACCGGAACCGTCAATTTCTGGAACGCGCACGCAACGAGCAATCAAATGGTTTATTTAATCCGCGACCGCCAGGGTAATGTGTCCACGGCTCCCGCGACCACCGTTGATATCCCCTATGCCGCGCCCACGTTCTCCTCGGTTCAATGCCAGGCGCACGACGGGGACGCCTTTGCCGGCTGCGGCGATCCGACGGTGACGAGCAACGATATCACGCCCAATATTCGATTGACCGCGCAAAGCGCGGGCCCGGCGGCCTTAAGAATTTCCTCGGCCGCTGTTTCTGTTTCCTCGGACACCGCGCTTTATCTGGACTTCGAAGAATGGCCGCCCAGGGATAAGTCCGGTCACGGCAATCACCCCACGCAAATTCTGGGCAACGCCCAGCAAACCGGAAGCGGGCATACGGGCAGCGGTTTGGCTTTGGACGGAACCGGGGATTACCTGATTATCCCCGCCAACCCAAGCTTCAACCCTTCGGCTTTCACCGCATCATTCTGGTTTAAGGGACCTGCTGCGGCGGAATATAAATATTCGTTCGCTCAATTTAACGGCGGCGGGGACGGCTTCGTCTTATATACAGCCATCGGTGCTAATTCTCCTCCTGCCTTTTGGCAAAACAATGTCGCCATCAACGCCACAAGCCGAGTGGATGATAACAACTGGCACATGATTACAGGCGTCTATGATCCTAACGCCACAGGGGCCAGGGATAGGCTTTATGTGGACGGCGTTTTACAAAGCATGGGCAACACGGCGCTTCAGCTTGAGCCCGCCAGCGCTATTTACATCGGCTGCCCTTTTGGCGGCGGCAGCAACTGCACCAACGGCACTTTAGATGAAATCAAATTCATAAAGCGCGCCTTAAGCGATGATGAAATTTGGATGGAGTTCAATGGCTCCCGATTCAAATATTCTTTAGACGGCGGAACAAATTACATCAGCTCCAACACCTGGTCCTCTTTGCCTTCGATTTCCACCATCCCCCCCAACTACCATCTTTTGGGCGTCACCGGGGGAGCCAAGACATCTTGGGCCGGAGAGGTTTTAACCTCATCCCAGACGCCTTTCCTTCAGGAGCACGCCACGAACAACCGTCTACGCATCATGAGCATGGACGCCATCGGCAATATCGCCATGAAAGATTTGACCGTCGCTATTGCAGCGGCCAATCCTGCCATCTCAAACGATCAAATTTCAAACGCCCAGGGCTCAACAATCACTCTGACCGGAAACTGGACCAATATTCTCAACCCAAATCTGATTTTTGACGTCCAAGACACGGGCTCGGGCTTATCAACCATCGGCAATCAACCATCATCAACCACTGTTCTTTATCTGCCCTTTGACGAAGGCTCAGGCACCACTGCCATGGATATATCCTCAAACGGCGCCGTGGGCACCATTACCGGCGCTGCCTGGACTGCAGGAATTTTTGGCAACGCCTTGACTTTCAACACCGGCGGCGATTACGTGGCCCTAACAACGATTACAGCGGCCAATAGCCTTGCCGCCATGACGGTTCAAGCCTGGGTCAACACAATTTCAACCGCGACTTATCGCGCCATCGCCGGAAAAATCAATAGCGGGGATCAAACCAAAGGGTGGATTTTTGGCGCCCACTCTAACATATCCAGCGCAGGCCAGCCCGGCGTCCTTTATGCCTTTAAAAACGGCTATGTCAATGCCAGGACCCCAATCAATGATGGACGCTGGCACCTGGTGACGTGGACCAATGACGGCTCTACGTCTAAATTTTATGTCGACGGCGCCTTGGATAGAAGCGTCGCCCAAAGCGCGCCTGTTAACAATAGCGAACCCATTAAAATAGGAACTTATTTTGAGACCCCGACCGGTTTTTGGGGCGGCAAAATTGACGAATTCAAAATTTTCAACTACGCCCGCAGCCAGGCGGAAATCGAGGCGGAGTACCGCCGGGGCGTCAACCGCACGCATGAAGTGGCAATTTCAACGGATTCCGGGGCCAATTATTTCCGCATTCAGCCAGGATCAATCGCAGTCACCGGCGCCGGGGGCTCAACCAGTCTCGAAACCCTGACTGCCCGAGTTCCTGCCACCGTCTGCCCCTCGGGTTGGACCAAGGGACCCAACGGGAGCGTGATTCAAAATAACTGTTACAAGAACATGGGCGCGGCGCCGTGGATTACGGCTCAGGAAACCTGCCGCCAGAACAACGGCGATCTTGTTTCCATGAACAGCTTCGAGGAATACTCCTTCGTCAAAAACCAGATCATCGGCGGGGCTGAAACGACCGCCTTTGCCGTCGGATTAAACGACCTCGACAACGAGGGCACTTTCGTCTGGTCCGACGGCACGCCGGTCACTTTCACCAAATGGGTCGGCGGCTATCCGGGCGGCGCCGACGATTGCGTCCATCAAAGCGACGGGGGCACGGGCAATTACGGCTGGCGGGATAACGGCGGCTGCGCTTCATCGTACACCTATATCTGCGAGCGGCCGGCGGTCAACTTGGGCGAAGGCAGCGTCAACCGGGTTCGGGTTTCGGCCTATGACCAAGGCGGCAATAAAGGCGAAACAACATATACCGTCAATGTTGATGCGACGCCGCCTTTGCCCGGCACGCTCGCGCAAGGGACCCCGCTCGGCTGGCCCGTTGTTTCCACGGCGCCGGTTGCTGATTATTCGAACTCAGCCGTAATCCTCAATAATCGCCTTTACATGATCGGAGGCAATTCCAATAACAATGCGTACTATGCAGCCATCGCCAAAGACGGTTCTTTGGGCGCCTGGCAACAGGCCAGTGCTGCGCTGCCGACTTCCCCCAGCGCCATGAATTCCGTACACGGCGCGGCTGCTCACAACGGGCGCATCTATCTTGTCGGCGGAGCGCCCTGCGAAGGCTGCTCCCCGACCAATATGGTTATTTATGCGCAACCCGACGCTTCGGGCAATATCACTTCCTGGACCAACAATTCAGCCAATTACCTGCCCACGGCCAACGGACGCTATATTAGGGCCGCGGCTTTAAACGGATTTCTCTATGCCCTTGGCGGGGACGCGAGCTTTAACGAAACCAAAATCACAAGTCATGTGTATGTAGCCGCGATCAATGCCGACGGAACGCTTGGGTCTTGGCGGGCCACCATGCCTTTGCCCGAAAGACGAACGCTGCATAGCGTCAATGCCTACGGCAACAGAATCTATGTAATGGGCGGCTATGTCAACGGCGTCGGCTATCAAAGCGCCGTCTACTCAGCAACGCCCATTGACGCGGCCGGTAATTTGGGACCATGGCGCTCTGAAACCGCCCTGACAACAGCCAGGGGTTACCATATGTCCGCTGTTTTCAATAATAAACTCTATATTCTTGGAGGTTTCGCTGACACTAACGAGGTCCGTTACGCTGCGATCGCCGGCAATGGAACCCTGGGCGCGTGGACGGCGGATACGGCTTTATCCGTGGGCAGCGGTCTGGCCACGCTGCGCTACGGCGCCACGGCCGTGTACGGCAATAAAATGTACACAATCGGCGGGTGGAAGGACGCTCTGGCTGCGACGCCCAATGTTTACGCGGCGGACATCCCCATCAACGGAGTCGCCTCCAGCGCGCATCAACAATTAACCGTCACTGTCACAGCCCCCGCGGATTCCGGCGGTTCGGGACTCCATGCGACTCCAACTAAAATTGAAATCTCCACTTCACCGGATTGCTCCGGCACGCCGACCGCTGATTCCGGCTGGACATCGGCAACCTCCCTCACGGGCACGACGCTGTCCACCTCCACCGCTTATTTCGTGCGCATCAATGCCAGGGATGCGGCGTCGAACGAATCTCTTTTTGAGATTGCTTCGGGCGTTTCTCGCCCTCGCAATGACGATGGGAGGGCGGCCAATTGCTACGGGCCGTTTTACCCGCAGGATCATTCATCGCCGCTGGCGCCTTCGTTTTCAGAAGTTCTGCCGACAACGTTCACGACAACGTCGGCCCTGCCCGGGCCGCGCTACAGCGGCGCCACGGATTCTTACAACGGCAGGATTTACTTCACGGCCGGGGCCGATGACGGCAGCATCAACAGCAATACCGTCTATTACAGCAATCCTGTTACAGCCGCCGATGGCACCATTAGCGGATGGAACACAGGCTCATTCACCTTAAATACGGCAAGAA
Organism: Elusimicrobiota bacterium; assembly: GCA_016180815.1. Lineage (NCBI taxonomy): Bacteria > Pseudomonadati > Elusimicrobiota > Elusimicrobiota bacterium. Next base: position 27,555 of record JACPAN010000009.1, on the reverse strand, counting down.
ATACCCATTCGGCGACAATTTACAAAGGTCGAATCTATATTGCCGGCGGGGGAGCCGCCGTTACTTCTGTTGAATATGCGCCGATCGGCGCCAATGGCGACATCTCCTCGGCCTTTGCTCAGACAACTCCCCTTCCCCAGGGTAGGTCTTACCATGGAAGTTTCGCCATCAACAACCGGCTTTATATTGTGGGCGGCACAACAGCGCCCTGGAGCGCCAGCTTCGAATGTTCGGCGGCGCCGCCGTTGGCCGGCGTTATTTCAGCGCCGATTAATACGGACGGCTCTTTGGGCTCGTGGAGAAACGAGACAAGTCTGCCTGCCGGACGATCATCTTTTGGTTTGGCTCTGGTCAACAACAATGCGATTGTCATGGGCGGCAATACGACAGGGACTTGTGCCGGAGACGAAACAAATATGGTGTTTTATGCCCCTCTTTTCGCGGATGGAACAATCGGAACATGGAAACAATCACCCAATAATCTACCGGCCAATGCCAATGGAAAAGCCGTGGCCACGAACAATAAGATTTATTTCATGGGAGATTATTCTCCCGCCATGATGTACAGCGCCGCCGTGGGAGCGAACGGAGAGCCGGGCGCCTGGTCAAATGTGGTCAGCCAGCCGGCTTTCTGCCGTAAATTCGCCACAACCGCCTTGGGCGGTAAAGTCTATATTATGGGCGGCTATGATTGCGGGGCGGTCAGTGTTGGCCCGGGTGTTATTCGGGCAACAACTACGATCAGCGGCGTCACATCGCCTCAACCCAGGGATTTGACCGTTGCTTTGGCGGCCGGCACCTCCGATTATATAGGCCTTGTCGCCGGAGCCAATCAGGTTTCGGTTTCAACCAACGCTCATTGCGAACCGGAATACGTCAACTCCGGCGGATTCAGCGGGCTCTCCACCACCTTCTCCGATCGTCTAGCCGGCAACACCAGCTACTACATAACCGCGCTGGGTTCCGATGCCGTGGGCCTGAAAAGCCCCAAGCCGGGCGCTTGCGTGGGCCCTTATTTCATTTTACCGGCGGTTTACGCCACTATCGAAGACATTGCGCCGGGTTCCACGAATCAAGGCTCGCGTATCGGCCAGCTTCGCATACGGCTCTGGACGGAACAGGGCACGACCACTTATTTTTCCGGCTTAAACGTCAAACGCCTGGGCACTTTACCGGACGCGGATGTCCAGGACCTCGCCATTTATTACGACAATAATGGCAATGGAACCTTTGAAAGCGACGGCTCCGACACTCAAATCAGCAATCTGGCTCCCTATACCTTAGGCAGCGCCACGATTACGGTTTTAGGCGGACTGCCTCAGGCTGATCTCTCGGTCTCCACCAAAACCTATTTCGTGGCCGTGCGCTCCATCGCCAACAACCTGCCCAATACCACGATCGGCACAAGAATCGAGGCGCTGAGCGCTTTTTCATTCAACACGAATCATCGAGTCCGGGGCCCCTCATTCCCCGCCGACTCCGCCTTGACGACAATCACCGACGGGCCCAGCTTGGCCTCCATTATTTCAACTGTGAGCCTTGTGCCCGCTCAAATCACCGCCGGTCAGGCAAATGTCGGGATTTTGGGTTTCAGCGTCACCGTTGATTCGGGGACCGTTGAATTGTCCTCGGTTACGTTGGCCAGGACGGGAACGGGCGTTGACGGCGATATTACGGCCGTTCGTCTTTGGAGAGACGGCAATGCCGACGGCTTGTTCTCTTCGATCAACGATATTCAGCTTGGAAGCCCGGTAAGTTTCGTTTCCGGAGCCTCGACGTTCGCGGTCACGGCCGTGGATCAAGCTACGCGCACGGTGCGCTCCGGCTCCACGGTTTATTTCTTCGTCTCCTACGACATTTCCGGAGCCGCCACTCTGGGCAACACGGCCGGCGTTCAAATCTCCACCACCGCCAATTTCAAATTTGTGGGCGCGCAAGACACGATGTCGGCTTTGCCCGCGAATCTTTTTGCGATCCGATCCTCGACCGGCGTCATTACCATGATCCCGGATGTCGCTTATCAGCGCACAACCGGAACTTGGTACGGAGACCCTTACTTCATCTTCTATTCCACCTTCGGCGCGCCGCCCTTGATCGACCATGTCCACTATGTATGGGATCAAAACCTAACGCATTCCTGGACCCCGCATGAGGGCGTATCCTTCGGCGACGGGACTAATTTTCCCAACACCGTCGTCAAAACCACGGTAACGGCAACAGCCTCGGGCTCCTGGTATTTCCATACTCAAGCCTATCGCGCCGGCGATGATCCGGGCTCCACTCGAGACTACGGGCCGTTTAATTTCGATGCCGCGCCCCCTGTTTTAACCAATGTTGACTGCCGCCAAAAAGATGAAACAACATGGGTGACGGCCAGCGGCAGCCCGCTGACCTGCGCGGCAATCAATATCACAACCCCGACCGTCAGAATGAACGCGCAAGACACGCAGTCAGGCCTGGCCATCGGACAGCAGCCCTTGGGCATCACCTCAGGCACGGTGCTTTACTTAGACTTCGAAGAATGGCCTCCCAGGGATAAATCAGGATATCAACAAACGATCAGCACCTCGGGAACAACGGCCGGATTAACAAGCGGGCGTTTCGGAAATGGCGTTAATTTTACAGGAAATGGAGACAACGTTAGGGTTAGCACAATGCCGCAGCTCAGCGCCTCGCAAAACGCCATCACATGGGAAGCGTGGATCAAGCCCAACAGTTTCGGCGGCGGTAAGCACCTCGTAAGATGGGAAGGGTCCACATCTACGACCGAATGGAGGATCAGAGGTACCGGCACCTGCTTAACGGGCAATAATCCCGGCGCCCTACAAGCCCCGGATTCTCTCATCGGCGGACAGGATCATATCATCACCGGCCAGTGGCAATATGTGGCGTATACTTGCGGCAGCAATGGGGCTAAATCTTTCATCAACGGCAAAGAAACCGCCAATTTGGGCTCTTGCACCGCTGCCAACTATTCTAAAAACCTTTATATCGGGCTCGGCCCTTGTGCGTACGATGGCGCCATAGACGAACTACGCATCGTCAATCGCGAACTTTCCCCCGAAGAAATCGCGGCCAATTATTATTCCGGCGCCAAGAAATTAAGCCGGGACGGCGGCGCGACATGGATCATTGACCCTTCCACCCCCACTTCCGTCATTCCCGCGCAGGCGGGAATCCAGACCATTTCCATTTCTGGAACCAACGGCAGCACCTCCGTGGAGCTTGCCTCCGGCACCATCGCCTTCTGGAACGCCCATGCCACCAACAACCGCCTGCAATTCTTAATCCGCGACCAGCAGGGTAATGTAGCCGCATCAACGGTGACCGTGGATATTCCTTACACGGCCCCAACCATGAGCGTTCAATGCCAGGCCAAAGACGGCGATGCCTACTCCGGTTGCGGAGACCCAACCATGACCGTCAACGATATTACGCCCAATATTCAACTAACGGCTGCCGCTCAAGGCCCGGCCCCGCTGAGAATCTCCTCAGCCCCAGTTTCCATCTCCTCGGACACCGTGCTTTACCTGGACTTCGAAGAATGGCCGCCCAAAGATAAATCCGGCTATGGTAATCACCCCAGTCAAATCGTAGCTCCCGTCGCTCAAACGGCCGACGGTTTCAACGGTTCGGGCCTTTCGCTCACCGGCGGGAAGCTGATTATCCCCCATCATTCCAGCTTTGACGGAGCGCCATTCTCCTATATGCTTTGGCTTAAAACAAACGGCACGGGAACCTGGGCGGAGATTTTCGGTAATTACATGAGTGGAACCGAAGGATTTACCCTAACCTGGGGGTGGTCGGCGGGACCCGGCGTTCTCGAATTAAACGACCCGAACTTAGGATCAGTGTCGTCCGCAGGAAACCATATCAACGACAACCGATGGCACCACATTGCAGCGACTTATGATGGAACGATCAGAAAAATTTATATCGACGGCCAATTTATCAGTTCAGGGACGACGGCAGGCGGCGATTTCATCACAAACAACGGCATCCATATCGGAGAAATGCCGGGACTCGGCGGAGCGGCTTATACAGGTAATTTAGACGAAATTAAAATGGTCAAAAGAGCCCTTAGCGCGAATGAGGTTGCGCTTGAGTTCAACGGCGCAAGGTTCCAATATTCTCTAGACGGCGGGGCAAACTACATTTCCTCAAACACATGGAGCGCATTGCCTACTGTTTCCACGCAGCCGCCCAATTATCACCTGCTGGGAGCCGCCGGCCAAGCGCGGACAAGCTGGGCATCCGAAGTGCTGCTATCCTCCCAGACGCCGTTCTTCCAAGAGCATTCTTCAAACAACCGTTTACGCTTGATGGTAATGGACGCCATCGGCAATGTCACAACCAAGGATTTGACCGTGGATATCGCGGTAGCCAGCCCAACGGTTTCCAATGACCGTATCAGCAATGCCTCAGGCTCGACCATGACCGGCGTAGCCGCCAACTGGACCAATGTCTTCAATCCCAATTTTATTTTCAACGTTCAGGATACGGGCTCTGGTTTGGCCACTCATGATGTTTCTTCGCGCACCATCCTTTATCTGCCTTTTGATGAAGGTTCGGGAACCGCTGCTTTAGACCTTTCTTCCAGTGGGGTAACGGGAACCCTGACCGGCGGACCCACCTGGGTCACCGGCCGCTTCGGCAATGCTCTTGATTTCTCCGGCAGTAACTACGTCGCCTTTAGCACCATAACAGCCCTCAATAGCCTTTCGGCCATCACGGTTCAGGCCTGGATAAAAACAACAGTCACCGGCGTAACCAACGGCATTGTCAGCAAGTATCTCTACGCCAACGGTTTTATATTCAATGTCGGGGGCTTCGCCACCGGTGAGGACGGTAAGTTGGGATTCTGTAGCGCCGCCAGTTGCACCACCGGTTATCGGATTGGGAACACGCTTGTTAATGACGGTCGCTGGCATTTTGTGGTGGCCACCAACGATGGCGCCACCACAAAAATCTATATAGACGGGGCCTTGGATACATCAGCGTCCCACACTCCTGATTTAAAAAATACCCATCCCCTTAACATCGGCACCCAGGCCAGCGGCAACGGTTTTAAAGGCGCCATAGACGAAGTCAAAATATTGAACTACGCCCGCTCCCAGACGGAAATCGAGGCCGAATACCGCCGTGGCATCGCCCGCACCCATGAGGTGGCGATTTCAACGGATTCGGGCGCCAATTACTTCCGCATACAATCCGGTTCGGTAGCCACGACGGGACAAGACGGCTCCACGATCCTGGAGACCCTGACCGCTCAAACTGTTCCAGCCGTCTGCCACTCCGGCTGGGCCCGCGGCCCGGCAGCAAGCCCAATCAGCGATAGGTGCTACAAATACACCGGCTCCGGAAGTTGGCAAACTTTGCGCGACAACTGTCTTAGCCAAGGCGCTGATCTTGTGTCCATAAACAGTCAATTTGAAGACGACTTCATTCGATCGTTAAGTGGCTATGCGCAGTATATTGCCATTGGGTTAACGGACGGCGCCACATTGGGAGCCGACGGAACTGAAAACGCCGGCGGATGGCGTTGGGTGGATGGTTCAGCAGTAACCCACTCCAGATGGGGCCCGGCGGAGCCTGACGGCGGAACCGCTGAAAATTGCGCCCGTATCTTTAGCGATTCGTTCGGCTGGCAAAGTCTCTCGTGCACAGTGACTCCTTATAGCTCCATTTGTGAAATGTCGGCTCGTCCCTTTGTTGAAGGCTCCAATAACCGCGTCAAGGTCTCGGCTTTCGATCAAGCAGGCAACCGGCGAGATGCGGTTTACACCGCCAACGTGGATGCCACCGCGCCATTGCCCGGAACTTTGACTCAATCCGAGCCCACGAGCTGGGTCAAAATATCGACGATGCCGGGAACCATTGAACGCGGCTCCTCCATTATTTTGCCCACGGCTTCAGGGCCGAGGCTTTATGTCGTCGGCGGAAATTTTAACTCCGTGGCAACCGACAAAATCTATTCAGCGGCCGTCAACAAAGACGGCACTCTGGGCGCTTGGACTCAAAACCCCAACGTGCTGCCGGCCGCGCGCTGGTCCCATTCACTGGCTTATCAAAAAGGATTTCTTTACGTTGTCGGTGGATTCAATCCAGTATCGGATGCCGTCTACAGAGGCCCGTTAAACAGCGACGGAACTTTGGGGCCATTCACCGATTTAACGGCCAACAAGTTGCCCAAACCATTAGGGCTGCATGCCGTCGTAACCTTGAAAGACAATATTTATGTCATCGGCGGCGATGTGGGCGCAACCACGGGATCGTCTTCAACTTTCGTCACCACGGTTTTAGCCGACGGCTCGCTGACTCCATGGATTGAAACCCAACCGCTGCCCGTCAACAAACGCGTCGGCATAGCCGTCACCGCGGGCAACTATATTTACGTCATGGGCGGCCAGCAAGATTCAGCCTGCAATCTGAAGGTTTACCGGGCTAGTCCCATCGATGCCCAAGGCCGGCTTGGCCCGTGGGCTTCCTTGGCCGATCTTGCAGACCGGGCGTGCTATTCTTCTGAACCTGCGATCGTCGTCAACAACAAAATTTTTATAGTCGGCGACGGCTTGTCCGGCTCCCGAAGGGACGTTTATTATTCCACGGTCAGCGCGGACGGCTCGTTGAGCTCCTGGGTCGGCTTGGCTGATGCTCTGCCGGAACATCGCATTCAACACATGGTCAATGCCTGGAACAATAAAATCTATATCCTGGGCGGCAATAACGAAACCGTGGATACGGCCGACGTTTTGATGGCTGATTTGTCCTTCCCCGGCGTCGCCAGCCCAGCCCATGGGCAACTGGCGGTTTCACTGCTCGCCGATGCCGTTGATTCAGGCGGCTCTGGGCTTCATTCAGGCGGGCACAATAAAATAGAAATTTCCACGTCAGCAGATTGCTCCGGGACGCCGGCGGCGGATTCGGGGTGGACGGCGGCCACGAGTTTCACCGGTAATTCGCTGTCCACCAGCACGGCTTATTTTGTGCGGGTTAATTCCAGGGACACGGCCCTTAATGAGATTGCTTCGCCAACCGCGTTGGCTCGCAATGACGGACGATGGAACGGCTCATGCTACGGGCCGTTTTATCCACAAGATCATCTGCCGCCTTTGCCGCCGCAATTAACGGAAACCGCCTACGGCGGTTCTTGGACAGCGTTAACGACCCTACCCTCGGCCCGGGCGTCCTTCAATATGGCCGCGGTCAACGGCCGGCTTTATGCGGTCGGCGGGCATAACGGCGTCAGCGCTCAGCCCCAAGTTTTCTACAACACCATCAATCAAGACGGTACGCTCGGACTCTGGAGCACGGCCAGCGCTTCCCTGCCCCAGGCTATTTGCAGCGCGGCTATTGTCGCGGCGGCCAACAGAATTTATGTGTTGGGCGGCGCGACGTCTTGCAGCAACAGCAGCGATTCCGGCGGTCGCACGGATATTGTTCGTTTCGGCGGCATCAACTCCAACGGTGATATTGCTTCGTGGACGCAAACCACGTCGCTGCCCATGGCTCTCGCTCTTCACGAAGCCGTTTACGCCAAAGGGTACATTTACGTTCTCGGAGGGTACACCGGCGTCGGCGAAGCCGGCGTCTTCTACGCTCCCGTCAATGCAGACGGCACCCTGGGCGCATGGCGAAGGGCTTATCCGTTACCCCTGGCTCTTTACACATTCGGCGCTACGGTCTTCAACGACACAATTTATGTTTCCGGGGGCTGGACCGGAGTCAATGAAAATAAAACTTACTATGCCCGCGTCAGGCCTGACGGCTCGCTCTCACGCTGGCGAGAAGATACCGATTCGCCATTGGCGGTCGCCAACGCCCGCTCCCGCGCTTTGGTTTTGAACAACAAAATATTTTTCCTTGGCGGCGGTGTCGGCACATCCGTCCAGCAAGTTTCTTTCAAACATGACGGCACGCTTGACGTCTGGCAAAGCACGACCAGCCTGCCCTCCAACAAAGACACTTTCGGCTTAGCGGCCTGGAACAACAGAATCTATGCGGCCGGCGGCCAAAACACATCGCCCTCCGATGAAGTTCTATCGCTAACCATCCCCGTTACCGGAATCTCTTTCCCGCAAGCCAGGGAGCTCTCCGTGAGCTTCGCCGCGTCGTCCGACACCATGTCCTCACCGGCTGATGCTTTGGTCGAAGCGTCGACTAGCCCGGCTTGCGACGTGGCTTGGGCTTTAGGCGGCTCATCGGGTTGGACCTCGGCCACCGCGTTTAGCCTGACCTTGACGGGCAACAACACCTACTATGTCCGGCTGCGCGGGCGCGACTCTTTGGGCAATCTCTCCGATTGGAACGGCTGCTATGGCCCGCATTGGACGCCCGCGTCCGTGGATGTTCTCGTCACCTCGGAAAACGTCACCTCCATTAATCAGGATGCCTTGGTTTCGATTTTGAAATTCGACATGCAATCCGAACCCGGCACCACAACCTACTTTACCGGGTTCTGGATGGATAAACTGGGCACGTTGGCCGATGCCGACGTGGAGAGCGTGGCCATTTACGCGGAAAATTCAGGCGCGGGCTTCGATCCCGGTCAAGACACGCTCATCGGCCAGAATACCTTGCCGGGCTTCACCAATAGCGCCTCGACCATCACCATCGGCTCCAGCCATCAAGTTGAGGGCGGCAAGGCCGAGATCATCGCCACGTCCAAGACCTTCTATATCGTGGTCAAACCCAAAGCCACCGCCTTGCCCGGCGTAGGACAAACGATCGGCGTGCGCATTGCCGGGGCTAGTTTTAAATTCTCCACCTCGCATCGCACCAAAGGCAATATGGAGGGCTTCTCCTCCAAAACGCCTTATGTGGCGGACGGCCCCTCGGCCGTAACCGTAACCCCCGCCAGCCTGGCTCCGATTGAACTGATCCGGGACACGACGGCCAATGCCATGATCAAACTCACCCTGGCGCCGGATGCAGGCACGGCCGAATTAACCGAGATCGTTTTAACCGCCACGGGCACCATCGTGGACGCGGACATATCCGGCATTCGCGTCTGGCGGGACGCCAACGGCAACGGCCTTTTTGATCAAAACATCGACTTGCCGTTAGCCGGCAACGCCACGTTTAGCCTGGGCTCGGCCACCTACACGGTCACGCACCCCGTGCAATCCACGCGCACGGCCACGGTGGCCAACGCCATGATTCTCTTCGTCACCTATGATGTCGCGGCCAATGCCGGGGCCGGCAATACTGCGGGCATCGCCATCCCCGTTCAAACCCATGTCCGCTGGCTGGGCGGCTCGGATTCCACCGCAGCCGCAAATTTCCCCATCCAATCCAGCCTGGCTTTGATCCAGCAGCCGCATACCTTGACCGCTAAACTCTCCAACATGGCGCCGGGTTCCGCATTCCAAGGCGCGACCGTGGCCATGGCCAAACTTGAAATGTGGACGGACCAAGCCTCAGGCCGCTGGGACCGGCTGCAAGTGGACTTAAAAGCAGGCGAATTCAATACAGACGTCAAGCGCGCGCTCTTTTATCACGACGCAACTGGAGACGGTAATTTTCAGGCGGGCTCGGACACCTTCCTCGCCTCAGGCACGTTTTCCACCGGCGGCACCGCAATACTGACGTTCTCCACAGAAACGGTCACCACATCGACGCGCACCTATTTCATCGTTTATGACGTTGAAGGCACGGCCATCGCCAATAACACGCTGACCGCGCGCGTGGTTTCAAACTCTTCGTTGAGAATCTTAACCGCGCAAAGCACGCTGGTGGCCAACCCCGCCTTGCCCTTTGCCTCCTCATCCACGCAGATTTTGGAAACCTCGGACGGATTGTATTTCGCCGGGGACGTGATCCCGGACGTGGGCTCCGTGCAGCAAGGAACACAAAACTTCCCGTTGTACCGGTTAAGGGCGGTCATGGCCTCCAACGGCGGCTCTTGGACGGGCCTGCGCCTGGTCAAAATCGGCACCATGCCGGATGCGGATATCACCAATATCAAACTCTGGAGGGATAACGGCGATCTGTCGTTTAACAGCGGCTCGGACACGCTCGTCTCTCAAGGCGCCAACACGTTTTTCAACGGCACGGCCAATATGGGGTTGACGGCCCAAACGCTCGACACAACCACCCGCTATTACTTCGTGACCGTTGATATCGGCGCCAACGCTCTGGTAAGTTCCACGTTCTCGGCCGTGATCAATTCGACTGCGGATGTCACGTTGTCGGGTTCCGCGGATTTCGTCCTGAACAATTATTTCCCCATCAATCCCAACGGCTCGATTCAAACCACCGCCATCCAGCAATTCCCCAACACGGTTGTCGTGCAATTTACCTCCGCCACCATCACGCCCGCTTTCGCCTCGCTCGGCACGTCCAAAGTGCCTATGGAAAAATTACGGCTTTATTCGAATTTAAACAATGTCACCTGGAATCAATTAAGAATCGACTTCCAGGGCAATTCTTTCCAAGACATCAGCCGCGTCTATCTGCACGCGGACACCAATCTCTCCGGAGCATTCGAAGTAATTTCGGACTTGGTCATCGCTTCCGGAACATTCGCCGGGCCAAACCTGATTATGGCCGGGTTGAACCGCACCATCGTGCCCGGCACCGGGTCCTCAGGCGGAACCGTTTTCTTCGCGAGCGCGGATATTTCCACCGGAGCCGTGCCCGGCAACACGTTCCAATTCAGGTGGACGGCGGAAAACTACTTTACGGTCAGCGCGCCCAACAGCGTCTCCTCCTCGACGTTCGCCGGAGAATCGGGCATTGTGACGGTCCGGCCGCCTCCGCTCTTAGTTTCTCTGGCCGGAGAATCCATGGCGCCGGCGGCCGTGTTCCAAGGCGTGACCGAAGTGCCCATGATGAAAGTTAAATTCTGGACGGATCAGCCCTATAACGCGGCCATGGAGAGAATTCGCATCAATTTGACGGGCGGGGCGACCGACGGCGCGATCAGCAAAATAAAAATCTTCAAAGACAACGGGGATGGGGTGTTCGGACTTGGAGATACCTTGGTCAGCTCAGGCAATGATGTGTTCGGCGGGGGCACGGCCTTGATCAATCTCTCGCCCGCGCCCACGGCTTCGGTCTCAACCACTACGCTCTTGATTCTCTATGACATGGCAGGATCAGCGGCCGCAGGCGGAGCCATCAACGTGGGCGTGGGCATCAATGCGGTCAGCTATATCACGGTTGATAGCCCCAACACGGTCGTTGATTCCGGATTCCCCTTGAACTCAGCCCTGACCCGCGTGGATCCGACCATTGCGGCCTTAAACGTGACCGGGCAAGACGTGGCGCCGCCCTTCATCGTTCAAGGCTCCACCATGCGCGTGATGTCGAAACTGGCCTTAGCCACCACCCAATATGCCTTAAACCTGACCGGCGTCACGGTAACTAAGCTGGGTTCCATTAAAGATGAAGATATCACCAATATCCGCGTGCTCCATGACGTGGATAAAAACGGCATCTATTCCTCGACCGAACCCGTGCTGACCGCGGGCATCAAACAATTCGTGGACGGCAAATCCACGCTGTTTCTGGCCACGCCCGTGACCGTGGACACGTCGGGATCCCAAATTTTCATCGCGCTCGATATTTCCCGGACCGCGGTGATCGGCTCCACGGTGGGCGTGCGCGTGGCTCAAGTATCGGACATGATCGTTTCCGCGCCCAATTTAGTCGTCAATGCCGGGTTCCCGGCGGATTCGGCCTTGGCGCCCGTCACGGATTTCTCGGATCAAGTTACGCTGATGTTCGAAGACATTGCGGCCCTTGAAATCGGGCAAGGTTATTCAGGGCAAGGCGTCGTTAAAATAACGGCCCTGACCAATGAAGACGACGCGCGCCTGACTTCATTGCGTTTTGATAAAACCGGCACGCTGTCGGAGGCTCTCGTCCCGCGCCTAAGGCTATTGCGAGACGACGGCGACGGGGTTTACGGCGGGGTTTCGGCTGAAACCGCCATCGCCACCACGACATTCACCGGCGGCTTCGTCCAATTCTCAATAAGCGAGACCATTGCCGTGACTTCGAAAACCTATTTCGTGGCCGTGGATATCGATTCAGCCGCGACCGTTGACGCGACCGTGGGCCTAACCGCGGCCGACGGCTACGCCATCGCCTCAGGCACGGATGGACGAAGGAGCCTATACGCCCAATGTCACCAAGCTGAACGCGTCCTGGGTCTCCACCGTGGATTTGGGTTCGATCGCTGAATACGAATATTCCATCGGGTCATCCTCTGGCGCCGTGGATCTTAAAACCTGGACCGCGGTCGCCACGTCGACATTCACGGAAGTTTTAGGGCTCTCGCTTCAATCCGGTAACACCTACTACGTCAATGTCCGGGCCAAATCATCATGGGGCAATATTTCCAAGGTGGGCATCTCCGACGGCATCACGGTGGACTTCGTTAAACCCGTGTTCGCGGCTCCGCCCGCGGCCCAAGCGGAAAAAAACGATATCGTCATCTCTTGGAATAAACCGGCCATCGGCATCTCCGGCATTGTCCGCTATATCGTGGAGGAACGCCGTGCGGATAAGCCTCAATGGAAACACGCGGTTTATTACACCACCGCGGGCGCGGTCTCAGCCGCGGGCGCGGCGAGCGTCTACGCAGTGGCCGCCGCCAATCAGGAGCCCGCGCAATACAGCCCGCAAGCGGACTCAGTCCCGACCATCACGGCGGGGCAACTGCAAATCGTGCTGACCGGGCAACCGGCCGGCACTTATCATTACCGGGTCAAAGCTTTAAGCGGATCAGGCGTGATGTCCGATCCTTCGCAGGAAACGCGGGTCGTTCTGGGCCTCGCCACAAAAACCGAAGTCATCTCATCGGTGCAAGCCTACCCCAATCCCGTGGATATACGCAAACTCGCGGCCAATATCTATTACGACTTGAATCAGGATACGGACATCGAAATCCAAATTTACGATCTCTTCGGCATGCCGGTAAAAACGCTGAATTTCTCATCGGGCTCCGACGGCGCTCGCGCGGGCGGCAATACCGTCCGATGGGACGGCTCCAGGGAAGACGGCAAAAAAGTGTCGTTCGGCGTTTACTTGCTGCGGGTCAAAGCCAAGGCTTCGGGCACTAGCAAGGTCTATAAACTGGGGGTGGTTCACTGATGGCTAAAGTAATCCGCCTCTTAGAACTTCCCCGCTCTGTCATTGCGAGCCCCGGGCGAAGCAATCTCATTAAGAGAATGTCTATCGATGAGATTGCCACGGGCCACGTGGGCCCTCGCAATGACGGAATTTCCGTCCGTCTCTTATTGACGTTAACCCTCCTATTCTGCATGCCTCTATCCGCCAAGGAATTAGGCGGCAGCGCCGGAGATATCTGGACATTCGGCGCGGGCGCGCGCTCCCTGGGATTGGCCAACGCGTCCCTGGAACTCGCCGACGACGCCACGGCCGGCTACTGGAACCCGGCTCGGCTTTCCTATGTCGGACGAATGAATTTCAATTTCCTGCACGCCGGGCTCTTTGAAGGCGGCGCCTACGATTACATGGGTTGGGCTTATCCCACCATCGCGGCCGGGACCATCGGCTTAAACATCGTGCGCCTGGGCATCGGGGGCGTGGAACAAAGGGACGAAAACAACAATTTGGTCGGCAATTACAGCTTCGGCTCCAACGGCTTTGCCCTGTCTTACGGCAATCAATTCGGGTCTTCGTTTTCTTTGGGCGGCAATATGAAATACCTGACCAGGACTTTGCCCGGCGCCTCCTCCTCGCTGATGTCCTTCGACTTGGCCGCGGATTACAGGGCGTTCAAATTCGGCGAAGTGGGCGTGGTGATGCGGGATGTGTTTTTCGCGGCCGCGGGCACGGATGACGAATTGCCGTTGAATGTGGCCTTAGGCGCCAGTTACGGGCTCTTCGAGGGGGCCCTCAAGGTTTCCGGACAATTCGAGCAGCAAACCGGGGCTATCAAAGCGGGCGTGGAATACGGTTTGGGACCCGCTTCCCTGCGCCTGGGCATGGGCGCCACCGGGCAGACAACCGGCGGGCTCGGTTTCCGCTATCAAAACGTTCAATTGGACTACGCGATCCTGATGCATGAATTAGGCAATTCAAACCGCTTCTCCCTGGGTTTCTGGTTCGGCAAAGACCGGGGACGCCAAAGGAAGGACTTGTCCCGGCTTTATATGGAGAAAGCCGTGCAAGCTTACCGCGAAGGCAAATTCCTGCGCGCCTTCAAACTGATGGACAAGGCCCTGGTCTTTAATCCGACCGATGTTCTGTTGATCGCCCGCAAGGAAAGGCTGGCCAATATCATCGCCTACCTGCGGCTGACCCGCGAAGAATTAAAACGCCCGAGCAAGGACTCGCCCGAAGCCGCCAAGCAAAAATACGTTTACACGGTGCGCGGCCTTTCCGATTACGTCGAAGCCAATTCGGAAGGAGCGCTTCTGTTGTTGCGTCAGGCGATTTCCATCGATCCCGCGGACGAAGGTTTGCGCCGCGTGCATGACACGATCGCGGATGAATCCGGCAGGAAAGAAGAGAAGTCCAAACCCTTGCTTTCTCCGGCCGCCAATGTGGGCGCCAAATTAGGGGAAGCGGACCGGTATTTCCGTCAAGGCCGCTTTGATTTGGCGGCCAAAGCCTGCGAGGATACGATCAAGCTCGATCCCAACAATGCCCTGGCTTACGAACGCCTGGGTTCCTCTTATTTCGCCCTGGGTCTCAAAGACAAAGCCGTTGAGATGTGGCAGAGAGCGATTCAAATCAACCCCAACAATCAACCGCTCAGGATGTTTCTGCAGAATTTTCTCGGGGCCCAACAACAATAAAACCCGAACGCGCTGCATCCGCTTAGTGTTTCAAGAACCCCGGCGGCATGGAATCGCTGTAGGACGTGTCAAAATCATCGCAAAGATCATCGGGCTCGTCCGCGGCGATATTGCGGCACTGACTGATGTTCACAAAACGCCTGAGCTCGGGACGAACGCCGAAAAAACATACGGCCTCGGCGCCATAAATCCTATCTTGAACAAACTCTAATTGAGGCCGCGCCCAGGCCCTATTGTGGCTTTCTCTGGGCAGATTATCTTCCCCCAAGGCATGCAACGTTTCGTGAAAGAGAACGCCGGCTAAGCCCGAACTGCCCTTGATCATGCAGCCTTCAACGCTTTCGATCGATATGAGATTATAAAGTTCGGGTATATGCCTCAAGTTGCCTTCGAAATCCGTGATATAACCTTCTTGAGGCCGGCGGCGGGCGCAGGCATCGCCGTCCGCTTCCTGGCAAGTGATAACGATGCGCTTATGCCAAATGCGCCCTAAAAGCTCCTCCCCCCAAGCCGGATTAAAATGGGCCAGGCAACCACCTTGCGACAAGCCGAATTGCGGATGAAATTTTTTCCAGGCGGCGGTCAGCGCCGCTTCGAATTGCCGGCGGCCGAAACGCTCAAAACAGGAAGGCTTAACCAACCAGCCCCCTCGATGAACAAAATATCGCTCCTGCTGTCCGGAAAACATATCCGTTTCAAACACGCAATTGCCGCGTTGGTTTTCCTGCCAATCATCGCTGCAGACGGGATCATCGCGGGTCGGCGCAGCGTCAACCGGAATCAAGCCTGCGGCCAATACGAAAACAAGGCTTGTTAAAAATAAACTGTAACAACGGGATCGGGCCACATTACTAGTGTAGGGGCTCTACCCGCGTACGTCAATAAGGGTAAAGAAGCGTTAAACCGAAGTTCCGACTTTGCTTGAGGAGCTGATCGCGCCCCAGACCGCCAGCAGGGTCACCCCGGAGAACACGATCAGGGTGAGCGTATTAAAAGCGCCGTAATGCTGGGCGGCCAGCATGCCCACAAGCATGGGGCCAGATAGATAGGTATTGACGCGGGAAAAAAGCCCGGCCCGTTTCCTAATGACGGGCAATTCTTCCGGCGAGGCTTTGCCGGAAAGGATTTTTTTCTGGACCGGCCAGATCACAAACCATACGTTGAACCACATGATCGTGCCCAATAACATGCCCAGAAGAATCCAAACGGCGCGCTGAGTGAGCCCGTCCCCGGTGGAGAAAGCGGCGCTGGGACCGAAACCCAAACCCGGGGTGTACATGTAAATCATCGTGAAGAGAAGAAGGCCGACCACGAACGTCACCATGGCTCCCCAGCGGAACCACCACAACGCCCTGGGCATCAACTTAGGGTTGACGGCTTTTTTGGTGGGGTCATCCAAAATACCCTGCAAAACCGCATTGACCAAATTGAAGAAATAAAGATGCCCGATCCAGGTGATGCCCGCAATCACATGCAGCCAACGCAGGATCAGCTCCATATTTTGATAAAGACCTTCTTGCGCCATATTCAATCCCCCCTTCTTGTTCTAAATTCGGAAGAACAAGAATTTTAGATTTTAAAAAATGGTTTGTGCAACAAATTCGCGAGGGTTATGTCAGGAGGTCTGAACTTAAGCCTCACCACTGGTCTTCCTTGCTCATCGGCGGGCGAAGAGAGTACAGGTATCCCGCCAAAGCGCCGATCTCATCGTCGCTTAATATATCGCCCCAGGCCGGCATGGTGATCATGGGTTCGAGGCCATCCGGTTTTTCTTTTTCCGGACGGCGCCCTTTTCGGATTAAATTCGCCAACTCCTCTCTCGAATAGCCGTCCGCCGCATAAATCACAGCCGGAATTTTGCCGCCGGCCACATTATTATTGGGGTAACCCCCCTGCCCATTGCGCCCATGGCAGGCAGCACAGCCTAAACGCTCGTACAGCACAGCCCCGCGCTTGACCGGGTCCTTGAGCAATTTCGCTTCATTCCACGGCCGCTCCCCCTCCAAACCCTGGCCCTTTAAACTAGCCATATAAGCCACCAAATTTTCTCGGGTCACGGGTTCCAAATGAAAATCAGGCATGACCGTATCTTTTTTCCAGGATTTTGAATCGCGCATCCACAAATCCAGCCATTCTTTCGTGTGCCTGAAGCCCACAAAGGTTAAATCCGGGGCATCCGTATTGCCCATATGCCCGATGCGATGGCAACGATTGCAATTGAAGCTAAAGTAAGCGCCCCGGCCCAATTCTTCCGGGGTACGCGGCGCGCTTTGACGGCAGGCTTGAAGAAAAAGGGAACACGCCGCCGCGACGGCTGCGAACAATTTTTTTGCCCGGTTGTTATGGATCATCGCTGTCGCGTTTGATCGCTGCTGCGGATACGCAGGGTTTAGGATTCTTCTTGTTTTCCGGCGGCGCTTTTGACGCCTTGGAGACTTGGACGGGCACAATCACGGAAATTTTATCGGGGAACAGACAAGTTTTTTCATCGCAGGCTTGAAACCGAAAACTCCCTTTGAGTTCGCTTGCCCCCGGCTTGGCCGACGGGTGGGCCGTCAGGATCAAACCAACGCTGAAATCCCCTCCATAAACGGAAAGCGGCTTATTGATGCCTTTTAAACGATACGGCTTGCCGGATGGATAAATGACCTTGACGGCCTGAACTCCCGTCGTTGAGCCGACTTTCAGTTCTGCCGCGATCAAAAATTTTTCGCTGGCAGGATTCGCCTGAATATGGAATCCGGGAGCGATATGAAAACGAATATCCGCCCGGCAGCTTTCGCCCATGGTCAAACCCACGGGCTGCGGGATGTTCACAACGACCGCCGGCTCGATTTCGGCCCGGACGGATGCGCAGCACAACAAAAACAGAACCGTTTTCAAAGCCGGAATTTTTCTCATTTCCTGATAATAACTTTTTACCCTAGGGCCTAGTTTTCTATGATAATTCCTCTCATGAATGCACGCATCAGCGTTCCGCCGCCGGTTAATGAGCCGATATTGGCTTATGCGCCCAAAAGCCCCGAACGCCAAGATTTAAAAAACAAGTTGGCCGAACTTCGTTCGCAAAAAATCGATATCCCCCTTTATATCGGCGACAAAGAAATCCAAACCGGAAAATTGGCCGATTGCCGCGCGCCGCACGATCACCGTCATCTGCTGGGCCGCTTCCACAAAGCCGGGTCCAAGGAAGTGGCTCTGGCCATTAACGCCGCCAAATCCGCCAAATCCGATTGGGCCGCCATGCCTTTCCATGCGCGAGCCGCGATTTTTCTTAAAGCCGCCGACCTGTTGGCCGGACCCTGGCGCTCGACGCTCAACGCAGCGGCTATGCTTTGCCAGTCCAAAAACGTTTTTCAAGCGGAAATCGACGCGGCCTGTGAATTGATCGACTTTTTCCGCTTCAACGCCCATTTTGCGCAAAAAATCTACGAAGAGCAGCCTCTTTCCTCGCGCGGGATGTGGAATTACCTGGAGCAACGGCCGTTGGAAGGCTTTATTTTCGCCGTGACGCCTTTTAACTTCGCCTCCATTGCCGGCAATCTGCCCACGGCGCCGGCCATCATGGGCAATACCGTAATCTGGAAACCGGCTTCATCCACGGTGTACACCGCTCATTTCATCATGCAGCTTCTCAAGGAAGCGGGGCTCCCCGACGGGGTCATCAACATGGTGGCGGGCTCAGGCGGCGAAGTCGGCAACCCGGTTTTAGCCAGTCCGGATTTGGCCGGCATCCACTTCACCGGCTCAACCGGCACCTTCCAGGATATGTGGTCCACTATCGGCGCCAATATCCGCAACTACAGAAGCTACCCGCGCATCGTAGGCGAAACCGGGGGCAAAGATTTTGTCATGGTTCATCCGAGCGCCCAGCCCGAAGCCGTGGCTACGGCCCTGGCCAGGGGCGCCTTCGAATACCAAGGCCAAAAATGTTCGGCGGCCAGCCGCGCCTATATCCCCAAATCCTTGTGGCCTAAAATAAAATCCAATCTTCTGGGACAGCTGGCCGGCATGAAAATGGGTCCGGTTGAAGATTCCACGAATTTCATCAATGCGGTCATCGACAAACCCGCTTACGACAGCATCAAAGCCTATATTGATTTTGTCCGTGCCGCCAAAAAAGACGCCAAAATTATTTACGGCGGCAAAACGGACGAGTCCTCCGGTTATTTCATCCAACCCACGGTCATCGAAGCCCAAGACCCAAAATTTAAAACCATGGTGGAAGAAATTTTCGGCCCGGTGCTAACCATTCATGTGTACCCGGATAACGGATTCGACGCCGCGCTGAAGCTCTGCGACCGGACCTCGCCTTATGCCCTGACCGGCTCCATTTTCGCGGCGGACCGGGCAGCCATTTTGAAAGCCGCCGCAACATTGACCCATGCCGCCGGTAATTTTTACATCAACGACAAACCAACCGGCGCGGTCGTCGGGCAGCAGCCCTTCGGCGGGGCCAGGGCCTCGGGCACCAACGACAAGGCGGGCAGCGCGCTCAATCTCCTGCGCTGGGTGTCCCCGCGCACGATCAAAGAAACCTTCGTCCCCCCCACCGATTACCGATATCCCTTCCTGGCTGAAAAATAACCCCGGCCTAGACCGATCCGGCTCTAGAGCCGGGTGACGCCGCCGGAAACGATAAATTTCATGATTTCAGCGCCTGAAATATCCAAAGGCATCACGTTCTCCTTGGGCACAATGAAGAGATTGCCGGAAAAGTTATAGGAATGGGGCAGGTAAACCGCGACTTTGCCCTTGATGCCCAAATCAGACAAATCCTTTTGCGTGATAAAACCCAGTTTTTGCAAACCGCTGTCTTTGCCGACCGTGACTAAAACAGGTTCGCTGAAACGCTTTTTTTCACCCACAAAAGCGGTCATCAAATCCTTGACCGCGGTGTAAATAATTTTGACCAACGGCGTCTTTTCCACAATTTTTTCAAAAAGGGTGATAAACGGCCTGGCGATAAACAAAGAACCCAAATAACCCAACAGAGTGATCAGGCCGATAATGATCAGCAGTCCCAATCCCGGCAAGCCGACGGGCAATAAACCGTCCAAGAAGGAAACCGTCACATAAAGAATGTAAACGGTCGCCGCAAAAGGACCGACTAGTAACAGCCCCTGAAAAAAATAACCGGCCAATTTTCTCATGCCCTCAATCGTAGCATGAATTAAATATCGAGTTACGCCGGCTGATTCGTCGGACGAATAATCGACGGACCGTTGTTTTTATTTCTATAACAAGGGGGTTGTGCCCAATCCTCCTGCGCTGAAACTGAGTTTTTTCGGCGGTGTTGACGAGGTGACCGGTTCGCGCCACCTCGTTGAAACGCCTCAGGCCGGCATTTTGCTCGACTGCGGGCTTTTCCAAGGCCATCGCAAAGAAGCGCTGCTCAAAAACAGGGAATTGCCCTTTCCCCTTTCATCGGTTCATCGCGTCCTGTTAAGCCACGCGCATATCGATCACAGCGGCGGCCTGCCGGTTTTGGCCAAATTGGGTTACTCGGGCCCCATTTATTCGACGCCGGCCACCCGCGATCTTTGCGAAATCATGCTTGAGGATTCCGCCTATTTACAAACGGAAGATGCGCGCTTCTTCAATAAAATCCATAAAGACGACGGCGAACGCATCGACCCCCTCTATGAAATCGAGGACGCGCAAAAAACATTGCGGCTTTTTAAAACTTACGGATACGGCGAAACATTCGCCGCAGGAAACGGCGTTGAGGCCCAATTATTGGATGCCGGGCATGTGCTGGGCTCGGCCATGATCAAATTAACAGCGGCTTTAGGCGCCCAAAAACGCGTTCTTTTGTTCACGGGCGATTTAGGCCGTCAGGAAAGCCAACTCATGCACCCGCCCAAACCGCCGGCTCGCGTCGATGATCTGTTAATCGAAAGCACTTACGGCGGACGCGGCCATGAGGATTTATCCGAGGGCGAAAACCGGTTCGCGGCCACGATCGAACAAGCCATCCGGGATAAAAGCAAAGTCCTGATCCCCAGCTTCGCTTTGGAACGCACTCAGGAAATTCTCTTTGTTTTGACCAAGCTGCGCATCACGGGCCGCATCGGCTCCATCCCCGTTTACTTGGACAGCCCTATGGCCATCAATATCACCGAACTTTTCAAACGCTACGCCAAGGACATCAAATTTAATTGGGGATCGGCCCGGCCGGCGGAACAAGCCATCCCGGCCGAATTGGTCCGATACGCCCGCTCCGTTGAGGATTCCAAAAAATTGAACGAATTGGAGGGTCCCTATATCATCATCTCGGCTTCCGGCATGTGCGAAGGAGGCCGCATCCTCCACCATCTGCGCAACAATATCAACGATCCCAACACCGTCGTCGTCATGGTCGGCTACCAGGCCGAAGGAACGCTCGGCCGGCGCCTGTCGGAAGGCCAACACAAAGTTCGAATTTTCGGGCTCTGGCACGAGGTGGTGGCCCAAATCAAGTCAATACAAGCCTTTTCCGCTCACGCGGATAAGAATGATCTTCTCCGGTTCATCCGGCAAATCAACCCCAAACCGAAAAACATTTTTTTAGTCCATGGGGATCAAAAAAACCGCCAAGCCCTGGCCGATGATCTCAAAAAGAAGGGGTACGATAACGTTCGTTTACCACGCTACGGTGAAGCGTTTGATCTATAATTTTAATGTCCCGACTCTCGTTGACAAGAGCGGTTTTGAGGGGTAATCTTAAATGAATATGGAACTCAATCGATACCATGTCGTCTTAGAAGCGGACCCTGAAATGGGCGGTTTTTCGGTCTATGTTCCTGCTTTGCCCGGATGCGCCAGCCAGGGAGAATCCGAAACGGAAGCCCTGGAAAACATCAAAGAAGCTATCGTGGTTCACTTGGAGGGTTTGAAAAAAGACGGAATACCCATTCCCCGTGATCGTGAAGTAACCACCAAAGAAGTCGAAGTCGCCCGCGCTTGAGCAAGCTCCCTCAAATATCCGGCGAGCGCGTCATCCGCGCTCTTAAGAAAGCCCATTTTATTGTTCTGGTTCAACGCGGCTCCCATGTCAACATGAGGCACGCCGACGATTTATCACGCCGCTGCACCGTTGTCATCCATGGCTCAAGACCCGTCAAACCGGGAACATTGCACGCAATCCTCAAGGGCGCCAAAATCACCTTGGAGGAATTTATTGAACTCCTATAGACAAAGGGTTAAAGAACGCTCGACCCGTGTTGAGCTTAACTGAGCTCAAAAAGTGCTGGATACCCCACCAAGGTGATTATCTCTCCACTGAAAAAGGAGCGATCGAACGCCTGCGCCGCGATGTCCTGGCTTTAACGAAAGCCGGCAATTCCGGCCTTCGGGGGCCCCCGGCTATTTTCAATAATGAACCCCATGAACGCCATTGAAGCGGAACATATCCAAAAGGTTTACATAGGAGCCGGAAAAGAACCGGTGCGGGCCGCGGACGGCATTTCCTTCGCGGTTCCCCGGGGGAAAATTTACGGGCTGTTGGGGCCCAACGGCGCAGGCAAAAGCACCATGGTCAAAATTTTGACCACCATCACTCAGCCGAGTTCGGGGCGCGCGCTGGTTCACGGCTTCGACGTTGCCCGGCAGCCGCTCGATGTGCGCCGGCATATCGCGGTCGTTTTACAGCAAACTGCAGTGGACGGCATGCTGACGGTTGAAGATAACCTAAAAACTTACGCTTATCTTCACGGACTGCCAAAACAGGAAGCCGGCAAACGCATCGCCGCCATCCTGGAGGAATTCGAGCTCGGCTATAAGACCAGGGAAATGGCTCAGGATTTAAGCCAAGGCACAAAACGGCGCCTGCAAGTGGCCAAAATCTTCCTGACGGATGCGCCGGTCGTCTTCCTCGATGAATGCACGACCGGCATGGACCCCTTCATGCGGCGCCGGGTTCTAGAACGCGTGCGCCGGGAAGCCAAAAACGGCAAAACGGTTCTCCTGACCACTCAGGTTTTAAGCGAAGCCGAGGAGCTTTGCGATCACATCATGATCATCCATCAGGGTAAAACCCTGGCTTCGGGCAATTTGCGGGAATTGCGCCGCTTATCCAAGCAAACCTTTCGCGTGCGCATTACCTTCGCCCAAGCGGACGGAAATCTCAACGGCCTTCTTCAAAACCTTAAACCAGCCGAGCTCAATATTGAAGGCGAAAACGCGGATTTGCTGTTTAAAGGCGAAGAGGAAACCTCTCTGCTCGATCATCTGGCCGCTGTTTCGCGCAAGGCGCCGATCAAAAATTTCGAGGTACGCGGGGCCAGTTTGGAGGATATTTTCGTGGATTTGGTGGGGGAGCAAAAATCATGAGCGCGGTCGCGGCCGTATTCTACCGGGATTACCGGCACCGAAGAACCAATATCGGCTTCGTATTTTGGGACCTGTTCGTTCCCGTGGCTTATTTGACGCTGTTCGGCCTGGGATTCGAACGCATGATGGGCGGCGATTTGGCCATCGGGGGCATCAGCGCCTCCTACACGGATTTCTTTTTGGCGGGCGTTTTAGCCATGAGCTCGTTCGGCATCGCCATGAACACCTCATGGGGCTTTTTCATGGACAAGGATTCCGGCATCTTCTATGAACTGCTGACTTACCCCATCACCCGGCGGCAATTTCTTTTGGGCAAAATCTGCTTCAACGTTCTCTTAAGTTTGATCGGCTCTCTTGCGGCCATCACATTAGGCGCCCTTTTTTTGGGCATTAACGTGCGCTGGGCCTGGCTGCCGGCAACGCTGGGCGTCGTGGCCTTGACCACGGCCGGATGGTTTTTTCTCTTCGCGATTGTGGCCATCCGCATGACGCGCATGGACTCGTTCAACACATTCACCAGCGCCGCTTATATCATCCTCATGTTTTTATCCTCCATGTTTTATCCCATCGAGGATCTTCCGGCTTGGTTTCAGGTCATCGCCCGGATTAATCCCATGACCTGGCAAGTGGATGTGCTGCGTTTTAGCCTGCTTGGGGTCGGAACTCCGGCCGTCGCGCTCATCGAACTCATCTGTTTCGGGGCATTTGCGCTCGTCGGCCTTTCATTCGCGGTCAAAGCCATCGACCGCGCCGGGTAACGAAGTCAATTCCCGATAATCACCAGCTCTTGGGAAGCCCGGGTCACGGCCGTGTAGAGCCAGCGGCGCCATTCATCTTCGCTCATTTGGGAGAAGCGCTCCTCGAAAAGAACGACTTGGGCCGCTTCGCTGCCCTGAGCTTTATGCACGGTGAGCGCATAGCCCCAGTCAAAAAGGCAGCCCTGGTTCTCCGTGTATTCCAAGGTGCGCTCTTGGCCGAATTGAGAGCGGGAAATCCGGCCCTTAAAGACAACGTCGGAATCCATCCGGATTTTGGTCCGGTAAAAATTTTCTCCCGAAGCTTTGATTGATTGAACGATGCCCAGCATGCCGTTGAATACCTTAAAGCGCCGGGCGTTCCTCAAGCAAATCACGCGATCACCGGCCACGGGTTCGAGGGAATGCAGGCCGAGCCTCTCTCTGATTTGAGCGTTTAAAGCCACCCTGGTTTTATTCCTGCCGCATAAAAACATCACTTTATCCAACGACGGATAACGCCAACAAGCGGCATCGTCGTCGGTTTTTACAATCGACGGCCCATATTCGCCGATCGGAATCTTCCCCTCTTCCCGGGCCATAATGGAGAGTTTGATAATCGGGCTTTCCTTGGCTTGGCGATGAATGGTTTCCAGACGAATGTCCGGATTTTCCATCAAATTGCCCTTACCGCCGATCGGCGGCAATTGACCATGATCGCCGACCGCTAAAATCGGCACGCCGAAGAAACACAGGTCCTCCCAAATCTCACGGGATACCATGGACGCCTCGTCCACGACAAGAAGATCGGCCTCAATCGAATCTTTTCTCTCCCAACAAATCTCGATTTTTCCCTTCTCATCCGCGTCCTCGCCCGCCGCTTCATAAATCAAGCCGTGAATGGTCCCGCAATAATCCCCGGTTTTAATCGCGCCGGTTTTAACGAGCTTGTCCCGTAAAATATCCGCGGCTTTTCCCGTGTAGCAGCAGAAAGCGACGCGCGGCCGCTTGGACCAGCGCTTGACGGTTTCGGCGATCACCGTTGTTTTGCCGGTGCCGGCATAGCCGCCCAGGGTCAGCACCTGTTTTGAAGCGGACCGCCTCCAGGCGTCAATCGCCTCACGCGCTTTTTCTTGATCCTGGGTCAGAAGAAAAATGGGAGTCGGACTTAGACGGGTCATCACCGTTGTCTTTTTCGGCCGCTCATCCACCGGCTGATGGCCGGAAGGTTCCTGTTCGAGCGACTCTTCCGGCGTTTCCAATAGCTTCTTTAAGCGACTGGAGATAGCCCCTCGCTTCCTGCCGAAGAGCTCGGCCAGTTCTCTTACGGCCAGCCCATTTTGACGCTGCTTCAGAAGCTCGGCGTCTTCCTCCGGAGTCCAGGACTTATAGGCGTTGGGATGGCGCAGGCGCAACTGCTCCAGGGTATAAATTTTTTGGGCTTCCATGTTAAGAGGGGGCGGCGGCCGGGGCTGCGGGCGCCAAAACACGCACCGGCAGGACCATGGTATTTAAACCGGCAAACTGCAGTTGGCGCTGCAGGCCGTAGGCCGTGTCGTTATGAAGGATTCTGTCGAAAAAAGTCTCCTTCTGGAAAATCAACTTGCCGCTGAAGACAATGGACCTTGGGTATTCTTTGGCGATCTCCAGGCAAACGCGTTCCGCTTCGTCGTAAACATCCGTGCTGACCGCCATCCTGGAATCAGCCGCCAAGCCCAAACGCTTGGCGGTCTCCATGTAGCGATCAAGCAACTCTTTGGTTGTTTCACGGACCTCGTCAACCACCCCGACATCTTGGAAAACGGCGGAATCCACGACCCCGATGGAAACGAAAATAAAATTCTTGAAGTAATTGGGGAACAGCCGCTGGATGGTCAACAGCGAGTGCATGCCCAGCCCGCCGTAGCCGCCGACCATAAGGATGGCCGTCGGCGCCTTAGGGTTTAAGGCCGGCGCGGCTGCCTCGGGAGCGCCGGGCAAATTTGTAAGAATCTCGTCAAGCCGGGAAAGGTTTTTTCGCACCGCATTGTAATGGCGCTTAATCAGCACGCAGACGGCAATCAGGCTGGCCGTAATCGCGATGGTGACCCATCCGCCCTCGAAAAATTTCTCATATAAGTTGATCGCCAAAATGGTCAAGCACATGATAAAACCAATCACGTGAATCGTTATTTTGCGGTGCCAGTCCTTGTAAAGCTTTCGTTTCGCGAGCCAAAACCGGATCATGGACATTTGGCTCAACGTAAACGTGATGAACACATTGATGGAATACATGATCACCAGGGTTACCGTATGCCCGTGGGCATAAAGCATGGTTGCGGCCGAAGCCACAAACATAAAAAGAACGCCGTCTTGAATGGTCAGCCGGTCGGAAAGGCTGGCCAAGCGGCGAGGCAGCCAAGAATCCAGGGCCATATTGGCCATCACGCGAGGACCGTCGATAAACCCGGCCTGAGCCGCCACCACAAGGAGCGCGGCTTCAGCGATTAATGTCGCCATCAAAAACCACGAACCCAGATTGCTGCCCGGCCCCAAAACGGCATCAACAAAACCCTGGGTTAACGCCGCATTCATGGTTTTCCCCTCCAGCGGGCGAATATTCAGCAAAAGATAAGCCAGGATTAACCCTGAAGCTGTGATCGCCAGGGAAGTCGCCATGTAGAACATGGTCTTTTTGCCGGTTTCCACTTTGGGCTCCCGCATGATGGCCAAACCGTTGGAAACCGCCTCGATGCCGGTGTATGTGCCGCAGCCGAAGGCATAGGCGCGCAGGCAAATCGCCAGAATGCCGGCCCAGCCGATGGCCGCTAAATCATTTTTAAAGCCTAATTGAATTTCCCGGCCGACCTGAGGGAATTGCCCGATATTGAGGAGAATGGCCCCGCCGATGACAATCGCATGCGTGACCAAAAACGCCAAAAAAACAGGCACAAGGATTTTAATGGACTCTTTAACGCCCCGCGAATTAAGCAAAGCCAGACCCGCGATGGCAACCAGGCCGACCGGGAATTTAAAAATCTGGTATTCGATGGGCAGGAAGCTGAAAAAAGCGTCGGTGGCCGCGGCAATGGATACGGAAATGGTCAGAATATAGTCCACCACCAAGGCAGAGCCGGAAAGCAACCCCGCGTGCCTGCCTAAAAGAGAGGTGGCGATCACATAGCCGCCCCCGCCCAAGGGAAAGTGTTCGATGATGCGGGAATAAGCATAAGAGATGACGGTAATGGTAATGACCATGGCTAACGCCAGGATAACGGCCAGATGAGGGTGCGACCCCAGCATCCTGAAGGTTTCTTCCGGTCCATAGGTGGAGGAAGACAGCCCGGCGGCCAAGGGCGGCTTGCAGGCGAACGACGTCATCCTGGGGTTTGCCGACGAGCGCGTGCGGAGCGCCGCCCAGTTGCGCCGGCTGGTGGGCGAGACCCCGGTCGGACGCAAGGTGAGCTTGCAAGTGAGCCGGAACGGCCAGACCCGCTCGGTGGAGGTGACGCTGGAGGAGCGGCAGGCCCGCATCCTGGGCCGCACCATCCGCGTGCCCGAGGTGGTGGTCCCGCACATCGAGATTCCGGAGATCCAGATATTCGGCCGGGGCCCCCGGCTGGGGATTTCCGGCGATGAGCTGACCGATCTTAGAGAACGCATAAGAGAAATTAAACCGCACGATGAGCCGGATGTGCTGCGCGGGACGCAGGAAGAAGTATTGGGCCTTCGTGACGAATATGTCCAGCAAATGG